>NZ_LZHR01000049.1:0-22441 GCF_001690675.1 Gilliamella sp. Occ4-3 | reverse complement strand
ATATCTTACACTGTTAGAATGTCAACTATGGTTATCAATTCTAATTATTTATATTTTTACTAAAACTTATATAATGCTTATATTGAGGTTAATCATAAAAATAATAATGAATAAAACAATCGATATTGAAACAGGCGTACCAAGTGAAGTTGTTAACCTGGTTTTTGATAATAACTATTCTCCTGCACAAGCATGGCGTGAGTATTTAAAATTATCTCAAGTTGAAGTTGCGAATAAAATAGGTATTAGCCAATCAGCTTATTCTCAATATGAAAAAAGCCAAAAGCTAAGAAAAGCAACACGGATTAAAATTGCCGAAGCGCTACAAATCAAGCCTGAACTGTTAGATTTTTAATAAAAACCCGCCGAAGCGGGTTATTAGTTAATTGCTACCGATTTAATAATTCATTTATCCGACTACGAAACTGATCATGAGTTCTTTTTGACTGGTCAACATCCAAAATAGTTATCTCTGTATGATTAATATCATAATCGGCTTTATTTCTCATTAGTCTTTCTTGCTTAAGAATATATGATAATGATTTTAATTTATTAGAATCAAATGGTTCGTTTTTATGCTGTGACGGGGTTCCTAAATATTCAATAAGAGCCGAATGGTGAGATATTGAAACCTTAGGATTGTATTTTAGTATTGCTGATATTTTATGGTACATTCCATAATATCCACGAGAAATAAAATTGCGATAATTTATTTCTCGCTCATTACTGAGAAAATCAGTAGCTGAATTTAAAAAGTCATCGCCCGATACACTCATAATTCAACCCTTTTAGATGGTCTAAATACAGCAGTTAATTTACAAGAGTCCAACTCAGGAGTTTCTGATACTCTATCCGCTAATTCGAAATTCATATCAACTAATATATCAATACTCCCCGTAGCTACACCAAAAACAGAGTGCCCACCAGCCACAGTTTCTAACTCCAAAAAATCACAAACTTGATTATATTTTTTAAGAATACTTGAACAAATATCTACTAATAAAGCAATTTGAGTATCAGAGCAATTTGTCATCTTCCTTACCTCTAAAATCTGCATTTTGCGCACATAAAATGCATTAATAAAAACCCCATCGCATTTTATCTCAACAGCTTTTTTACAGATAAATTCAGCCATATTGGAATCCAAATATATAGAAACAACATTAAGAAGATGTTTTAATAATGCTGGAGTATTCAAATATTCTCTATAATCAAATAAAACCTGTTTCTGTTTTTTAAATAAAGAACAATGATTTAATAGTACAGCATAATTAGATAAAATATCCAAATCAAAAGCACATGATAATGCGCTTTCAAAGTGCAGTTTCATTAGAGCATCGTTTTTTTGAACACCATATAACAACCCCAACGTATTATTTTTTTGAATATAATCAGGTATTGAGTTAGCTTCTATTTCATACATTATAAATTCAAACTCACTTAATTCCTTATTACTATAAAGATAAGGCGTTAATTTAGTTTGTATATCAAATGCTTTTGTTGCTGGCTTTGCTTTCATGGTTTTATATTTATTATTAACCTATAATTAGCTTATATTAGTGAATAAATATTTTTACAGTATAGTTAACAAAGCTAACTTAGTAAAGAAAATTTATACTAATCACAAAAATTAATAGGTGCTATGTATTTGACTGTTAATAGCTTTGCAAACCAACTATTAGCAACTCATAAATTTCTGTTTCTTAATTAAGTATTAAATAGCCTTATTACGTCAGGTACTACCTTATGTAACGAAAATATTGATAAAGAAAAGACAAGTAAAGTTACAAGAAATACAATAATAAAAAATGCGAAAACTCCACAGCCTCTTATTTTTGCTCCATTGTTGATTAACTTAAAAAGTAAAGCTAACGTAGGGATATACCCTACTATAAAAGATATAGTCTGAATAATATTATTAAAAACATTGTCTTTTAAACCATCTTGCTTAAGCAAAAAAAACAAAGCTGCAGACACCGTTAATGTAAAAAAAACTACACAAGCATTTATATCCCTAACATACGTCAATAATACAGTGAAAACTTTGTCTTCATTAAATTCTGGTTTATCAAAACTTTTAGGTTCTGAGCTAACTTTTTCAGCATAAAGTTTCAAGTTTGAAGATATTTTCTCCAATCTATTATCAAGCTTCTTCATTAATTCATTGGTCTTATTTATTTTAGAAAAAGTTATTAAAATGAGAAAGAAAACTAAACTTATAACTAAAAGCGCTATTATAACAATCACCCAAATTGGAATAAACATATAACCAAACTACCTCTATTAATTACTAAAAGAGTCAATAGTTTGTTTATTAATAATACAAAAATCAAATGTAAATAGGTTAAATAACGTCCACAAGATTATTTTTTATCCAAAAAACAACAAAAAGAGTTATATAGACATTCACAGGTCATCTTCATTATGAAGATAACTGATAATAAAAAACCACCCGAAGGTGGTTTGTTCGCCTACTCGGCGGTGAACGGTTTTGGTGGTAAATCATCTAAAATGACCGATTTCTAAACCGCCTATGCGGCGGTAATCTAGATTATATCAAACATAGCCTTTTGTTTTAACTAAATTTTAACCATTTTTCCAAAAATAACCCTTTTTTCTAGCTCTTAAATTAATCTATATTTTTCAATGGATTAAAAAAGCGATTAAAAAAAAAGGGTTGTTGAGGTTACCACCAAAAACGCCAGAAAAAACTTAAATAAAATCAATGCCTTTACTGACGTTTTTTTTGATGTAATCAGATTTAATTTAGATAATCAATATCAGCGGCAAAGTTTATTATTTTTGATTTTGAGCCGATATCTATTTCACTGCGAATAAAATTAAGTGATAAACCGATATTTACTTGAATTTTATTTAATGCAGATGAAAGGTTATAGTGCAAAGCAGGGCTATTTTTATTTAGAAAATCGGAAAGCGCATCATTATATAAATCGAATACCTTATAATAATATTCTTGTATTGTTGCTAAGTAGTTGTACTGACGCTTTAGATTATCAATGTTAATCGATTTAAAGTTTCTCATGCTTACACCGCCAAGCCACTCTATAGCTTCGTTGAACTTGCTAGCAGGTAAATCTTGGTAACGTGGTATCTTAAATTGCTGATGAAACTTTGAATAAACAGCCTGATGTCTCTCACCTGTTCGATAAACTCGCTCGTTTACCGCTTGCTGGATTGCTTGTTGTTGTTCGGGCGAAATCGTATTAGGGAATTGTTGCGCTACTTTTGGCATAAAGTGATTATAAAGTACATCGAAACATTCTAATTGATATTGTTCTAGTGTTGCCCTGATTTCTGGTTTTACTCGACTTGTTTCAATACCGAATAACCAACCGTTGATCATTGAAATTGGGAGGCAAACATACTCTTGTAAACCTTGTTTTGAAGGTGTGGTCATCATGACCATACCTGAGCTTAACACTTGATGTCGCTTGATTCTTTTAAGTTGAGCAGCCCAATCTAACCCAATATTTTCACAAACTGGTTTCATTGCTATATAAGGTTTGTTTTGGTGATTAAGAACGATTAATTGTTGATTGTGAAACTGAATTGTTTCTAATTTTGTGTTTGACATGCTATATCCTCTTGTTATTTTCGAATTAAACTCCCAACTTGTTTTATTTTTGTTTGTTGGGTGCCAAGAGGTTCGAAAACCGCAAGAAGTCGGCTGGAGTTATTCCCCTAAGGTATTTTATTCCTCGCCCTCTCGGCATAGATTTTGAGCATAAAAAAATCACGCTAACGGGGCGATAAATCCGCTTCTTGATAAGGTTTCGACACCTCTTTAAAAAATATACAATTAAATTGCTTTGGTAGTCAATAACAAATTAACTAAATTTAAATAAGCCCGAAAGGGCTTAGTAAACTTATCACAAGCCGTTTTCTTAGTGAGGAGTATTAAAATTGCTAATAACTTTATATTTTATATGTTGATTCGTGGCTTGCAAAACCTCAATAACAGCACCTTTATATCTTATCACCGTAGAACGCGATAAATCATACTCAGCATTATTAGAAAAAGCTGGACGAGCCATATCGTTATTAAATTCTCGATATCCTATATTAATTTTATTACCAACCTTACCGTTATAAATCAGTGTTTGCTGGAATCCATCCTGACTCGTTACACTAACCTTTTTATAAGTAAACTGTTTATGATTCTCACAAAAATCAGTCCCTGTTGTAAAAGATATACACACTTCATTTTTAGACGAATCCTTACTAACCCTCATACCTATCGGAGCAGCAGGAACATTGAAACTTTTCACAATAGCATTGCCATTTACACTTCTTGCCGCAAAAAATAAATATTTTTTATCTTCACCTAGCTTAGGATAATCACCCGCATCAATGATATAAGAGTACCAATAATTATTAACTTGCGTTGCTACTGGAAAAGAAATTACATCCATTGTTTTGACGTTGCCTTGGCGAACCATATCATCACCTATATACGTAGTCGTAACTACATTAAGATCAGGATAGCTTTTTTGAGCAACCTCTGGCACATAATTATACTTAATATCATTCACACACCCAACTAAAGCAAACCCAATTAAACCTGCTAGTAAAGCCTTTTTCATACCATTCTCCTTAGTTTTTGGGTAATAGTATGAAATTTATTAACTAAGCGCAATAAAAAACCACCTTCAGGTGGTTTGACTGATGGGTGACTTTTCAAATGTTACCCTTTAAACTAACAATTATTTTGATTTGTGCATTAATTTCAGGGCTTCGCTTTCCATGATTTGAATATCGTTAAAAATAGTCTCGTTTTCAGCTATGTTGTTGACTTTCATAACCCATGGCAAACAATTGTAATCGAGGCCTGTAACGCCACCCATGCTTGTACGCCATTGGGTGGACATTGCTTTAAATAGCTTAAAAACATCTAAATTGTCTTGCCATATTTCTACATACTCATCAGCGTAATCATCTTCGGTTAGACCGAATGCCGCCAGTTCATCTTTTGACGGCTCGGAGGTATATAGAGCAATGGCAAGTTCAATTAGTTTTTTTCGCGCTGACCTAACATTTCTTTATAGTATGTATCGGTTATCGCACGCCAAGCAGCAGGATAGTTATTTAATAAGATTTGCATGTTTTCTTGATTAAATTCTTCATCCAAACTCCAACCTTGAACTATTTTCATGACAAGATCGACGATTTGTTTATCTTTAACTTCATCTTCAAGTTTAGTGAGTTTATCTGCTGAGTAATGGTTAAAGGTTAGTTCGATTTGCCCGTCCTCTTGACCTGCACGAGGAATTAAGACATTACACTTAAACGTTGGTTCTGCGACTAATTTAAATTTTGCCATTTAGTTTATCCTTATTTATCTTTATAAAATGTGATCGCTGGTGATTCAACGGTTGTGTTGATTTTTACGGTTTCAATCTCGTTGATAGCCGTCTCAGGTGTTGGGTCAAATGACACACGTACAGCGTCGTAGCGAGTTTCTTTTGCTTTTGGTACATACATTTTCATTGCTACCACATCGTTCGTCTGATCTAATTCCTGTAATAGCGAATAGATCAGCAAAGAGCTGTCATGAGCAATAGTAAAGCTTTTGCTTTTTGCTGATTTAATGGTTGGTAATTGTCGTTCTGTATCATCATCCAAAAATTGAATTTGAACAAATTGTTGTTCACCGCCCTCAGTAGCAACCTCTTTTACCTGTGGTAATCTTTCCCACGCTGTAATTTTAGTTAATGTTCCGCTACCCTCATCAGCAGGAAATGCGATGACATTTGTCGTGTTAATATTGCCAAGAATGGCCTCTAAATTATTAACTTTCGATACTTTAGCAACCGCATTATTTAATTTTGTCCAACCCGAAGCAATTAGAACCTCATCACCGACCACAAGCCCGTGATTCGCTTTCAATGTAACAACCGCTTCTTTGGCGTTTGTAATAGTTTCAAATGCTAAAGCCTCGCCTTTTGATTTTTGCACGTAAACACGTGCGCCGTTAGGTAATGCAAAACCCATAGTAAAACTCCTAATTAAATTAATGTATCAGCACGGTAATTCATGCTAATTGGGATGGTGTAAGTGGTTTTATCTGTGATAGCAGGATAAACGCTTGGTATTGAGTTGATATAGAGTGAAAAATTATCTTTGGTTAACTCTGTGTTGAGCTTAAAATGTTTAATAATCGCTTCTGATATTTGCTGAGAGCGTGATTTACCAGTGTTAATTGGAGCAACTACGCTAACTTGGTAAACTCCTTTGTAAATCCTTGAATTACCGCTTAAATCAAAGTTGGTTGTGATTGCTGGCAATATGTTGGATTTTAAGTATATTTCGTCATTGGGTGTTGCTTCAATGTTTTCATAAATGATTGGTAAACCTAGTTGGTTGGCAATAATATCTAGATGCGATTCGAGCAATTCTGAAATTGTCGAAATCAATTATTAACCTCCTTTTGCGGCATTTTCAAAATGAACTTGAGCATTTAGTGCGGCGAGCCTGACAATACCGTTAGGCGCTTGTTTAGAGTGTCCAAATTCCAATCTCACGCTATAAGGTAGGTTGTTAGTAAAGTAGATTGACTGAACGCCGTAAGTATACCGTCCAATTTGTTCTATTCCGTCTTTTAATGTTTCCGCCCCCGACGGATCGATTCTATCCAATTCACCAGGTGCGGGCACATTAAAGGTGACTTGCCAGTTGCCACGAAACCGCCCACCAGAATAATTTGCTCTTTTCTTGATGTCCATTGAATCGTGAACTTTCAGACCTTTTTTTAATCGTCCGTTTCTAGTTAGATTGTCAGGATTATCTCGCAAAGATGAATTATAGTCAGAAACGGCAGTGTTATATGCTACAGCGGTTTGATTAATCGCCCACAATTCGGGGTTACCCACTGGTGACATTCTGATAATGTCTTGCAATATTTCGATACTAGCCTTTTTAACCACACGCTCATTTTTTGCTTTCGCTTTATCTACAAACGCATTGATAGACAATAGAAAATTTTGACTATTCGACATTTACGCTTTCCTTAACTGTGATTTGTAGCATATAAGAACATCAGCAGGTTTTACGGGATTAGGCTGTTTAATCAGGTACTTTTCTCCGTCAATAGTTACAATATCATTGATTTGCAGCTCAACATTAGCAGAAAAAACCATTTGAATATCTCCAGACTGAATAACCGTTCCGTCAATCTCAATTGGGTTGTAATTGGTTTTTATGCCAATTGTTGTAAAGGTTTGATTTTCGGTAATAACTTCTTTACCGTTAACAATCGAGACCTTACCCTTTCTTAATACTGAGTATTCCATTCCGTATTTTGAAAGGAGCTTCAAGGCTGTATTAAATGAACGTTCATAAAAGTTCACCATCACGACCTCTCGGCAATACAATTTATTGAGAACCCACTGCTAACAACCAAATCGCCCAATATTGACATAACAGCCGTATACTGCGGTTTAAAGCCAGATTCATCGACCGCATAAGCGACTGTTAACGCACCAGCTATAGACTCCGACTTTACTGGAGCCTCACGCACACTAGGCAATAAATCATCCGAAATAGCCTCAATAGCTAACATACATTGAGCTGTTATTAGTGGAGTTGGGATCTCATTGCTAGGTAATAAATAGCCATCCAAAACAATATCCTTTCTAGGGAATGGTAAAGATTGATTTTGTTTAGCTTTCTTACCTGCCCAATTTAATCCATTCAAATAGTCCATTGCTTTAATGAGCAATGATTCTTTATTGTCAGGTAAATTTATACCTCTTGCGTTAGCAAAATGCTCTAAATCATCAATGCTTGCATAACTGTTAAAGTTGCTAGAATTAGGATCGGCATTAATCATTCATTGCTCCATGAAAAAGGGCGTAAAGCCCTTTGTTTTAATTATTTACTTTGGCAGATTTGCCGTTAACGTTTGGCGCTCCTAGTTTGATTAAAACGCCAGCGGTAGATTTATTGCTGTCAAAGTGTTTTTTCCAGTTAACTTGATTGCTCAACTTAGCTAAATCTGGATTAGCACCTTTTGATGTATCCCAGCTGTAACCAAGTAAATCGATGTTAACTGTACCCTCTGCACGATATCCGATTGCTAAGTTTTCCTGCGTATTGATGTCATAAGAACGGAAGCCCGGAGCTTGTGACTCAGTGATTTTGACAGCACTTGCAACTAAACCTAAAATCGCATCAACTGGCGCAGAATCAGTAACTAATACAGGTTTGCCTAATGTGCCTGGTTGACCACCATAAACCACAACACCAGCTTCTTCGTATAGCTTGTTATCCATTGCCTGATCTACAATGTCAAAGTAGGTTGTAGAATGCATAACAAATAATGCGACACGATTAAATTTGTCGCCATATTTGCGCAATCCTTTAGTTAATGTTTTCTTCCCATCGGTCGCAATATCTGCGGTTACTGTCATGTCAGTGTTAGCACCAATAGCAGCCATTAGAGAATTGATGGCATATTTAACGTAGCCCTCTAATGTTGCATCTGCCACATCAACGCCGATCACCTCTGAAAATTCAGAAATATCACGCCCACGGCGTTTAAATGCTTCTTCTGTTGTTTCATAGGGTCCATATTTCCACGGTACTTTGACGCCCACAGCTTCGCCTGCGCCGATTTTTTTACCTGTAACAGGATCAACCGAATTAACATCACGTGGATCAATAGAGCCGTTAACTTTGTAAAATGCCCGTTTACGAAAATCTCCTTCAATTAATTCATTATCGATAAGAATTGCACCATTAGATGCCGCATTAAATACATCCAAGTTATCTTGGCGTCGCTCTAAAAATGCGGTTTGTGCTAAATCGTTGTAAATGATTAAATCTGTATTTACTGTTGTTGCCATTATTTAACTTCCTCTTAATCTTTTGGTAATTTTAAATATGCTTGTTGACCATATTTCTGGATGTAGTTGTGTTTTTCCGTACTGGTCATTTTTGAACGAACTAAATTGGAACCACCTGCCTTATGTCCTCCTCCTCCAGTGCCTTCGGCTCTTGGAAATAGGTGTGGAGCATTATCTTTTAATGATTCCACCCACTCTTGAGGTGTTAAAGGAGTTTTACCGTCTTTACCAAGTAAAGGTTCGCCATCTTGTCCTACTGCGACAGCCTCGCCGTCATCACTTAAAATAAACATGCCTTTGGCACGTAAACTAATATCTTCTAATGCTTCAGGTAACGCTCCCGCTTTCAATGCCGCATTAGTCATTTTGTTGCTAAGTACAATACTGCTATACTTTTCAGCTTTTTTTTGCGCGCTATCGGCTCGTTCTTGTTCTGCTTTGAGTTTTTTATCAAACTCGCTTCTAAACCGCTCTGTGCGTTTGTTTAATACCTCATCGATTTTCCCTGCTGAAATAAGTTTTGCTTCTTCATCATCTGAAAATCGCTGTAAGATTGTTTTGACGGCGTCAGGATCAATCCCTTCAAACTGCTTTAGTTTTTCAGATAATGCCTTTTGTTTACCTAACAATTCATTATTTTTATTTTTTAAGCCTTGCGTGTTTTCAGCAACTGCTTTATCAATTAAGGCTTGCACTTCTGGGGTGATTGTCGCGCCACCACCAGCATCGCCACCTTCTTGCGCTTCTGAATAAAACTTTCGGTTGATTTCTCTAAATAACATAATTTCCCCTCAGGATTTGAGCTTTGCTCTGAAAATAAAAAAGGCCGCATATAGCGACCTTGTAGATGTTAATGAATATTTATTTATCTATTGTTTTGCTGTTTTCCATTTTATTGGTAACTGCACTCATACTCATAGCCATCATACGTTTAATGGCTAAATTTGGCTCGTTATCAATCAACTTTTGTATCTCCACTAAGATGTCATCATCCCACGGCTGTTTTTGAATTAAAGCGTGGACCTTTCTTAGATTATCGTTTGTCATGTTTTATTAACCATTCTAGTATTAAAGGATGAATTCTCTTTCTCGATTCAGTATCGCCAAGCATATACAAAGCAAAGCTTTCAGAAAAAAGCTCTTCATTTGAATCAGAAGAATAATAACTTAGCACATGCGCCCATTTGTCATTATATGCAATTTGAGTGATTTTAGATAAATACTTCTCATCTTGATAATACAGATAGTGCCCGAATTCGTGCGCTATTGTTCCTTTTATGCTTTGAACTGATGCGTAAGGTAAAACATCCAAGTTAGCAATTATCCGTGCTAACTGTTTTTTATCTGGAGATAAATCAATTTCATAAATGGCCATATCTTTAAACCCTAGCATGGCGGCGTTTTCTGCAATTGCCTCCCATTCGCTTGGGTCTAACATCCATTGCGCCATGTGAATTGAGTTTTGAGATAAATTATAAGCACCAGCCGCAGTTTCCGAAAATTTATCTTTTGTCCCTAACCATGAGAGTTTTGATAAATTGAACCTTTTAATAATATCTTCTGATATTTCAGCAACATCTTTAGCGCTTTCGAGAGATGTATCTTTCGGAAATTTAACATTAGCAGCTATGCTTTTTCTTTGCATCCAATTTTCAACATCTTCAACTGTTCTTAAATTTGAAAGTTGACCACTAAGTTGGTTGTTTAATTCGTCAATTGTTAATAAGTGTCCATCGCGAGTGAAAAACTTTTCTGGCTCAATTTCTCCATTTCGTAATAACCTCGCTCTTTCTACCCCTAATATTTGCTCTTGCCTCTCCTGTGATTGTGTTTTTAGCCACTCAAGATAAGATGTTTTAGCAGGAACTTGACCATCCATTGATGCTCGTATGCCAGTTGGCACCTCATCAATGTCGATCCCTAGTTCACGATAACTTTTTAGTATAAACGTTTCAACAGACCGACAACAAAAATGTAATTTACCCGGTCCGTCACCGTATGGAATGTCATGACCGATAGGCTGGTTATCTAATGTATACTGTTTTAAATCACGAATAATACACATCGGAGTAGTACTAGTATCAAGCGTAGATAACCATTGCTTGCCTTTTATTAAATCGCTATTAGCCTTTCCGAACTCATCACGAGAAACGGCGGCTGTGTGAGATACAGCTGAGCGAATTAATGATGATACGTTTCTCTTACTCGTTTCTAAAACGCCATCTTTATAATTGTTCTTTTTAGTACCTCTCACTCTTCTAATAATCTGTTCAGTGGTTTCGCCAGTTACATAACCAGTTCTAACGGCATTTGTAACACGTTTAAGTCTGTCATCTTCGATATTGCTTACCCATTCAGACAATAATCGCCCTTGAAATGGTTTTGCTTTTACCACCGCAAATAACTGATTGGGCGATATCTGCATTAAAGGGTATTTAGTTTTAACAATATCGGATAATAACGATTCAAACAGTGAATATTGATAATTACTCTCATATTCACTAAATGCATTTAATTCACCAAAGAGATAATCAGAAAATGAATTTAATGACTTAACACTACTGAGCATTGATTCAAGTCGTGATATTTTAAATTCACTAGAAGATAAATCATCTAACGCAATATATAGCTGGGCTGTTAACTGTTGATCAACGACATTTAGAAGTTTAAGTGATTCTCTTATTAAATTATGCTCATAACCAACCAGATTAACGCGGTGATAAATTGCTTCATCGCGAAGTTTTTTGTTAATTGTCATAAATTAATCCAGCAACTGAGGATCTGCGTCTTTTAGCTCCTGCTTGACGGTTTCAGGATCTGCGCTTGGGTCAATGATATCTATTTTTTGCATTGCACGTATCATATCCTCATCCCTGATTGCGCCTGATTGCCATGAGCTAACAATAGCGGTAATCATGCCAGCATCAGCAATCTTAGAAATAAACTCTTGATTGATAGAACAGACAATATTATCAACCACTACCCCAAGATAATGAGCACACCATTTAAGTGCTATCGTGTAAGCCTCCGACACGTTAGAGCAACATATACCGAGTACGGATGTTGATGCTGTTTGATCACCATTAGCTTGTGTTGCGGTTTTAGCTGATGAGTTTTGTTCTATTAACCTAGCGCCTAGTGCCACCATATAATTGCGCTTATCGTCCATACCCTCTTTAGCTAAAGTGTTAGGCTGTGCTTGGGCGTAAACAAAATTACCGCCCTGAGGAAGTAATAATGGGGTACGAGATCCAATCTTGACACCATTCTTTTCCAAGAAATCTCGCCATTCAGTGTCTAATCCGATAATTGCAGGCTGAACCTGACCACAAAAGAACAAACTATCTTCATAATCAGCACTATTACGATAGTGTCCTAAATTGATTTCAATTAATGAAGATAAAGGGGAATCATCAATTGTTGGGTCGTTGTTTTGAGCACCTACAAATGTAAATGGAATTTCATGCCAATGATCTTCATTTTTTGGTTTTGGCTCATAAATAGAATCAATTTCATAAGGTCCACTGTTATTTTCTCCTGTGCGACGCCAAACCTTACAGATAAACTTGCCTTCTTCAATGGCTAACTCTCTGTATTGAGTGATATCTTTAAGACCATATCCATCAGAGACTTCAACTACTTCCCGAAGAACAACTAAAACTAGCTTATCTTTGCCGTTAATTCGTTGTGTTCGCCAGTTAATAATATCTTCTGCTTTATACGATAAAATCATAGCCTCATTAGAATCTGAGGAGTAATCAACATACAGACCATGACGGCCAACTTCTAATACTGATTCAAGCGTTGATTGTGACTGTTGGTAAATACTTGTTCCCGCACCATCTGCATTAGTTTTGAGATATTCCAACTTGTTAGGGATGCTAATTGTTGGATCTTTGCGGAAAGCCATACCAATTAAACCAATTTTTGTGTGACCAGTAATACTATAAAAAACCGCCCTTGCAATATAATCTTGATTGCGTTTTTTATTACGTTCACTCTTATCTGTGGGATCTAAATAAGGTAAATACTGATTACCTTTTGATTTAATTATTTCAGCTCCAGCACAAACATCCCGCATTTTTTCCCAGTTAATAGATGCTTGTTTGTGCTCAGGTCGAATAAAAGTAATGTCATGATTCATTAGAATGTTGTTTCCATTTGAATTGTAAAAGCTTGTCTGCGTGCATTTCGATTAGCTACAGCAAAATATCTAAACGCATCCGCGCCGTGTGATGTGTGGTCATGTAACGGTTTATCTCGCCAACAGCCGTTTTTATCATCCCATGCTTTACGATAGGCTTCTAAATTAGCAATACCTTGTTCGCATTTGCTTGAATCAAACGCACACAAGGGGAGAATTTCACGAACTGATTCGATGCCATCATCAACACTTAACCTTGGGGCTACATTAAACTTAATGCTGTATTTCTCACCGTCAATTTCATAGCCTTCTTTTGCTATCTGTTTACGGCTCTTACCATCACCCGATAATTCACGATTATCAATATCGTGCGGTGCCCAGTGCTCAGCATATTCATAGCCAAGTTTTTGTGATTTGTCTTTAAGGATCTTCATATAGTGCCTGAGACCCTCGCCACTATTTTCGTAGTAGTCGATGATGTGAAATTCTTCACCCACTTTACGCACAAACCAAATAGCGGTTGAATCACCAACCCCCAAGTCCCAATAGGTATAAACTGGTAAATGGCTATTATCAGGTAGTACGGTAATGCGTTTTTCTTTGTATAGCTCTCTGAATTGCCTTGCATAGTAAGCGCCCTCGATTGATTGCTCAAATGCTTCGCTTGGGATAGATGGATATTCACGCTTCATATCATCACCAAGCGTTTTCTCTTTAGCGTGATACCAAGCTTTTTGTTGTTCGGTTAAGTCGATACCATGCTTAGTTTTTATTTCGCTAAAATACTCTTCTAATCGAGTTGGTATCGGTTCAACTGGCGCTATCGCATAAAGAGGATTCTTCCACCAAGAGAAGAAAAAAAACTTCCAGTCTAGTGATGATAAAAGCTTGCCTTGAATATGGGCTTTTTCTGCGGTATTACAGTAATCATAAAAATAACCGCTTTTACCCTCTGCGGTGCTTTCTATTGTAATGAAACACCCGGTAGCAACAGCTTCAAAAGCACCGGTGACAATTTCTTTAGCTTTATCTGGGAACTTTGCACAAATTTTACCGAACTCAGAAACATGCAGATAACGAAGCGTGCCTCCACGGAATGAAGTTGATACATAAAGCGAGCCACCTTTTTTAAATACCAACTCACCTGCGGCATCATTACTAGCAGGATTCGCTTGCTTTATTTCTTCTGGCAACCTGTCATACGCATATTTTACTTTTTCTCTAAATAATCGTTTAGCATCATTTAGAGTATGAGCAATCAACGCACACTTGGCTGATTCAAATAATGCCGCGTCTAGCTGAATAATGCACACCTCGGTAGTAAATCCTAATTGACGAGCTTTTAAAATGATATTCCTTGTATGCATACCTTCGAAGTATTCAAGCTGTTCAGGAGTCATCATAAAGCGAATTTGCTTACCTGCTTTATCCGTGATGTAGTAGAGATTATTTAAACGCCAAAGCTTATTGCTGAGTTTTCTTAAATGTTCAGGAGATAACATTACCCCTCCTGCGATAATTTATCCATTAAGTCAGATAGCTGATTAATCGAGTTGTCCTTTGGTATGTCATCTATGTTGTAAGCTTGTCGCTCTAAAGTGATTAAGTTTTTAAGTGTTTCACTTAATGCTTTCATTGATTTCACTCTTTCTGGCATTGATATGACGGACATATAAACTTCATTGAGTTTGTCCCTGCCGTTCTGATCAGGATTTACTAATAGCTCACCAAGTTTTTTGAATGCCTCTATATCAGCACATTCAGCGCCAAGCTCTTCAAATAAGGCGTTGGTAATATTACGAGCTTTACGAATATCACCTCGGTGTTCCATGCGAATATTAGCTATTACTTCGGCATTAGCTTCAATTAGTATCCGCTCGTTAAGTGCCTTTTCACTGGATACCTGAGTGGATACCTCTTTTTTGGATACCAGCGAATCCGCTTTGTTTTTAATTTTTGCGCTTAAATCCCTTTCCCAACCATCACGCTTGGCTCTTTTGTTTATTGCGCCGTGAGTTATTCCATGTTGCGACGCTATTTCTCTTATGGACAACAAACCAGCGCGGTAGGCTGATTCGATAGCCTCCCAGTCTGGCTTTATCATAATCTTTCCTTAAACTAATAATTGAATTTGTTTCATCGTTACCCTGCGAGTATGATTAATCATTTATGTTAATGATATGTAACTGCTGATTTTGTTTCTTTCTCTTCTAAATTCATTAGCATGAAATCACTCATTAGATTGTTTAATTTATCTATGCCAGATTGATTTAAATAAAAGGTAGTGCCGATTTTTAATGAACAGCCCTCTTTTGTTTTATTCATATCAATCATTGAACCATACATACATATGCGTTCAAATTCTGAAAGCTCTCGTTCATAGAATCCCTCCAAGAAGGACGCTAGGCTGTCGGGTTCTAATTCCAAGTTTCCTAGATGATGTTTGAAAATATTATCGCCATTTATTCTAATTAGATGTTCTACATATGAGATGCTAACAATGCGAGCGTAAAAAATAGGGTTTTTATTATTATCCATGATAGTTACCTTTATGCTGCCAATATAAATTTAATCTGTCCCTGCGTATTAAATATTGTTGAGCATCGAGCCTCGAAATCTTTGTAATCAATACAGCCTTTTGCAATTGTTGTTATTGCGATTAGTTGGTCTTCTACCGCTTTCAAAGCTTCTGGTTTTAAAAATTGATGGATTTTTTCACCTTTTTTCGTGCGCTCTTTGATGCTCTGATAAACCTTTTTAGGTAGTACGACACCATAAACCCACTTCTGGGTTATCATTCCGAACAATGATGGACAACCACCAGCATGATTATTGAATGGCAAGTTAGTCATTTTTGATAATGCTTGATAAAAAGGTTGTTGGAATCGTTTTTCCCATGTTTGTGGCTCTTTATGAGTTAGTATTGCTAATACTTGTTCGTCTGTGTACGTTATTGATTGAGAGCGAATGAGTTTATCTATTTGCTCATCACACCATATTTCAAAATCCACAGACAGCCACCGGGCAAATCGAACGGCTAATTTAGGATGAATCCAAGTACCACCACCACGATCCTTTCTTGCTCTGCTAGTTTTTACATACGGGATTTTCTGGTATCTAGATTCTAACGCATTGATATAATTAACAGTATCAGGAAGAGTTAGCCAATCATTTGGTCTTCTGCCAAATTTTGACGCAGCTTCTGTAGCGTTAATCCAACCATCATCGTTAAAACCAACTTGATGACCGTTAAAATCAAATTTAATAATATTCATATTATGTCCTTTATAGAATGAGCCTAAGTCACACAGAATAAACAGCCCCAAGATTTCAGACATTAACTGTCATTCTCTCAGGCTCATTCTGTAAAGCTCTTGGTTAATATTTGCCGTGTGATGGCATTATGATTGATTGAAAATTGAATTGGGTTTGTGGTGTTTCAAACATTTTAGACATAAAAAAACCGCCGAAGCGGTTTATGGATAGTTGTAGAATTTATCTTCTCTTTACTGTAGCTTTTCCCAAATGAATAAACCTGTTAGCTCCCTCTATCGCCCCAGCTGAGTTACCATCCTTGTATACAATAATTAAATCTATCGCCCCATAATCTTTACCACCACACCAAAGATGCGTATCATCACAACCGCCAATAACTTTATAATAAGTTTTATCGTCTTTAACATAAGATTTTTCTGCATAAAAGTAATTACCACCCACTGATACAAGCAAAGGCTTGTCTACTACAATAAAATATTCATCCATATTAATACCTAACTTAAAATTCAATGTAGTAGCATATTATATGAGTATTTTTTATAAATCTGTTAACCACATCACATTTTAACTTAATTGCGGTTATCTTATTCAACTCTATTGACTAATCTCCCTTATCGCCCTTTTATCCGCATTGCACTGCCTAAGCTCGTTCAATAATTCAGTGTACAGAACTGGACATTGTCCCCACGTGATTCGCTTATCAATATAAGGCTCGTTATTTGGTTGTGTTAGTGATGCAGGAATATTGCATTGATAAACGTGCTCAGTTTTTACCGTTCCGCATCCAGTCAGACACGTTACTAGGCATAAAATCATTAGCACATTGATTATTTTTAAGCACATCTTTTATCTGCTCTTGAAGTTGTTTAATTGACATAGCATCCTGAGCTTTTTCTTGCTCTCGTTGTGCTATGATTTTGTTGTTTTTAGTGATGTCCTGGTTCAACTGTTCGATTTTTCCGAACAGTTCAGCTTTATCTTTTTGTAGCTGTTTCTTCTCTTGATAATTGTTGTAACCGAAATAGACAGCAAAGACAAAGCCGATAATGATTAATGCTATGCTTGTTATATTTGTCTTATTCATAAGCTTCTATAACTTCCAACTTAAATGACTGCCCGTTAAGTTCGTTCATCAGCAAATTTAACGCCTTTCTACTTTCAAATAACTGGGTGTCGTTATTGCTCATGCCGACTAAAATACAGCCTTGTGTATCTTTGGTCCAATTACCTGCATGGATTAAAATATGAGAGCGATTAGGAACGTCTTTGACTTGATATACTCGACCAAATTTTGGTGAATTAACGATGTTACATTGATATATAGCAGGTGGAATACATGAAATTTGACGTTGATTATCTTTCCACGGTAGCTCTAAAGTTGGCAAAACCGCACCCGACGGCAATTGTATTTTACCAAACGTACCGCGCTCACTTGTTTTTAATCTTGTTAGCCTCATTAATCTTCTCCTTTCGCTTTTTTAATTAGTCGCTCCTCCAGCGCTTTAATAAGAGTAGCGCCAGACCAACCAGCTAAACCAGCTACACCGCCAGCAAACTCGAATTGCCAATTAAAATAACTTGCGGCCAGCACAACCAAAGCACCAGCGAACGTTGAGATAAATATCTGGGCAATTAACCCCCAAATATTGAATTTGTCGCCATTCAGCACATGGTAGCAATAGCTAGCTAATGAGCCGAGTGATGTAATAATAAATAGATAAATGACAACAACCCAGTTGACATTATCAGGGTCTTTTATCGGCATAATTAAATCTTCTCGTTAGTTAATGATGTGACAGCGTACTAGCTATATTGAGTTGTGTGCGTGTCTAGCATTGCTGTCGATTTGATGTTGAGTGAATACTCAAAATTTGGGTATAAAAAAACCCCCAATTGGGAGCTTTACATGAATCTGGTGTTTCGAAGTGCTAATTTTTTGATATAAGTAAAGAGTGAAGTCTTTTTATGATCATTAAAATGGTTAATAATAAATTTATAGTAACAAAAATTATTGCTGGTAAAAAAAACAAACGACTTATACTTAGTTCTGTTTCGATATAAGGAATGGTTAATACAAACTCACAACTCATTGAATAAAAAAACATAACACTATTAAAAATAATGATAAAACCATAGAGTAACTGATATTAAAATATAAATCTTGAAGCAATCTAGATTTCAGCTTTAACATTAGATCGTTTTCATTTTTATCATCATTTAATTTCTCAGTAACTTTACCCACTTGATCATAAACTAAGACAAGTACACTCAACAACAATGCTGTAAATATCGAACCAAAATTAACAAGCAACGAAATAATATCATTACTTAAATTTACCCCCCAAAAACTACACAAGATAGCAATTACCGCTGGTAGAATAAAAAAAGTTACAATATCACTATAACTTAGTCTTTGTGTACTAGCATCATAAAGTGTCTTTATATGTCCTTTAATTAAAGAGCATATATTTATTTTAGCATTCATAATTCATCAACCTATAGATAATCCTGGATACATACGTTGAGCATACTCTTTTACAATTTCTTCACTCCATTTTTGCATAGAGCTAAATACAGGAACGCCATTAGTCATTACAACAGTATCGTCTAGTTCAATTTCGCACAAAACATTCGTTGCTTTCTCGCCAATTCTAAATGTCCTTTTTTTACCATCCAATTCAACGACACTTTTTATTACAGCTGATGTTTCGAAAAGTACTTCGATCGCTTCTAACTTATCACCTTTACCGATGAAATCTCTCAACCGCCCCAAAGATTTATTTTTTTGCGGCTTAATAACCAACTCTTGTTCCTGATGTCCCAACAACGTTAATTGGTCTGTAATATCTTTGCAACCATTAAATTTAGTACATCTAATCTCGGTCATTCTTGCATCCAACCAAGAATTAAAGGCTTTATCATATGATAAAGTATTCATTTGCAACTTCTGTTTAGTTTTACTAGAAAAATACTTTGAAAATAAAGAATAAAATAAAGTTTTCACCCCAGAGCTTCTATAATTAGAAGTTAAAACAATTGCTTCATCAAAGCCAACTGGTATGAAAAAATGCATATAATACTTAATCATTTCAGCATTATTTTCAGCTTTTCGGAAATTGACAAGCCCAGTATCTATATCGATAATATCAGTTTTTATACCATAAGTCCCAACAACAAACCAAACACTTATTGTTCTACTGCCTTGATCAATGAATACGTTTTCAAATCGATAGACTTGTTTTGTATTGTCATTAATCTCATACGATGCATATTTTTTAATAAAATCATCTAAAAGTGTAAATAAATCATACCCCGAAATATCGTCAAGCCGAGAATAGTGGCGCCCTTGAGGTCCCATAATGTTTTTATTATAGCTACGAAATAGATATGGAGAAATTGAGTACATTATTCATACTTATCGTCATTAATAATGTTAAAAGTATAATTCATTTTTAACATATTTCATATATTGAATTTTAAATGAATAATGTTGACTTTTATTATAGGTTAACCTATAATAATAACCATCAACAAGACGTTGATAAAGCAAACCCTCAGCTTTCGATGAGGGCTTAAGGAGAAGAAAAAATGAAATTTTTAATCATATTTCTTCTACTACTTGTAAGTTTTCCGGCTTTTTAAGTAGTATCAAAGGTGGGGTGAAAGCCCTACCGATGACCTTAAATATATCAATTGACACTTAATAAATCAAGGTGATTTTATGGCAAAATCAATAACAGAAATTCAAGCAAAAAGTGACCAAAAACGAGGAGTTAAAGTGAAAGGCTTCAAACTTCACGTTGATGATATCGCATTAATTGAGCAAGCAAGTAAAAGCCTAGATATACCCCAAGCTCAACTTATTGTTGATGCTGTTAAATACTATCTTGATAACAAAAAAGCCTCTTAATTGAGGCTTGAAATAGATAAGGAATAACGTAATGAAAAGTGATTTTTTACAAACAATATGTGCAACTGTTATTGGTGGTTTAATATCAGCATTTGTTAGTGTTGTTGTTACATATTACATTCCCAAGTTGCAACAAGAAGAAGAAGGAAAAAAATGGCTGCAAATTTTTGCTGTTGAAATAGAAGGCTATCATGGTTCTGATATAATCTGCGAACGCATTCAGACAGTAAATAAAAAAATAAAAGAATTTAATAATACGAATCTTTTAGAAAACAGATTAATCACTCCAGACTCCGAATTAAATTTACCTTCAATTTATAAATCTAACCTAGATAAAGTTGGATTATTAAAATCAGAAGACGCAGAAAATATTATGAATTTCCATACTTATTTTAATAATTCTTTAATAATTTTTAGTGAATCATCAATATATAACAAGGTTGGATTTAATAAAAAAACACTCAACGCTTTATTAGAACAGTTAACAAATGCTGAAAAATACAGAAAAAAAGTATTAGACTCAGCCAATATAAAATATAAGTCAAAATGCGAAATGGACTAGGTTGCACATTGAGCAATAAAAAGCCCAACTATTTCAGTGGGCTTAAATTCTATGCGTTGGAAACCGCATTTTGAGCTAATTATATATGCGCATTTGCGCAAAGTCCAGCTTTTTATCTACAATATTTTGCATTTTATGCAACTTTTTTGAAATATTCGTAAATATTTCCTCTTACAAACATCTCAGCTTGATTTAATAAATTAATAATATCGTGTGGACGCTTCCCTATCGCTTTTGCTTGGGCGTTACACGAAACTCCACGCAAATAATATGCAGTTAAAACAATCCACTGTGAATAATTATCATCTTTTAAAATCAACACCGCATTATCAACAATTTCAGCTTCATCTTCTGTTAAATACTGACGATAATCAAAATCCATTGGCGCACCATCAATACCTGCCGATTTTGAGGGGTATTCGGTTCCCATTCTTTTTAATATACGGGTGTTTTTCCATGCTGTTAAAATATCTTTAGTTTCTCTCATTACGCCCCCTTTTTTAACTCTTTTAATTTTTGCTTATACTCAGCTTTAATCTGTTTTATTTGCTCTATCGTGTATTTTTTGGGTTCGTGATACCCCTCTAACCATTCAATTTTTTCAATGCCAATTTTTTTCACCAGATTAATTCTGTACTCAATGATGTTCCCTGACTTGTGATTGTTACATGCTGAACATTGCTTATGTACATTCAGCTCACAAAATCGTAACTCTGGACACGCACCAACGCTTCGATAGTGTCCTGCGTGATATTGACCCGTGTGATAGCGTCCACAACTAATACACGGCTCGCTCTTATCTCGTTCTCGAATAAATGCGTTAAATACTGTTTGTGCATCTCTTAAATGCTCTGAGCGTGTTTTTACGCCCTCCTTGGCTATCCGTGCTAACTTGATTCTAGTTCGCTCTTGAACTTTGTTATCTTTTGCATATTGAATAGCACAATCAACCGAACATACTTGAGCGAGCGAGTTAAATAGCGCAAATTTTTTGCCACAGCTTTTACATTTTTTCTGTTTTATTTCTCTCTTCATCGTCTAAACTTTGTAACTATCCCCTAAAATAGTACAGCAAAAAAGTAGAAAATTATCTATGATAAAAGTAAAAGGGGATTTAATTATGAAAAAAATGACTGAACATCAAATCGTCGCTATTTTAAAAGAAGCTGAAGCAGGTATTCCTGTCAAGGAACTCTGCCGTAAATATGGCATGGGTAATTCAACTTTTTATAAATGGCGGGAAAAATACGGCGGAATGGAAACTTCGGATATCAAACGCTTAAAAGAGCTGGAGGCTGAAAACCGCAAACTTAAGCAGATGTTTGCCGAGCTTAGCTTAAAATCACAGCTTCAGGAAGAAATCATAAAAAAGCTTTAGTGCCCACAAAGGCACGTAAAACGTGGGCACAGCAACTACAACAAAATCATTCAGTTACTATTGCTATGAGTTGTGCCATTGTTGGCTTAAGCCGTTGTGCTTACTATTATCAACCTAAGTTACAGGATGATTCGGTGATTGTTTCGGTATTGAATGCTATCACAGACCGGCATTTACGCTGGGGCTTTCCTAAATGCTTTAATCGTATCAGAAAGCTCGGCTATCAATGGAACCATAAGCGTGTTTATCGGGTGTATTGTGAATTAAAGCTTAATCTCAGAGTAAAACGAAAAAAACGCATTCCTCC
>NZ_LZHR01000048.1:0-2740 GCF_001690675.1 Gilliamella sp. Occ4-3 | reverse complement strand
TATAAAATTAAAAGAAAAACAGTAGATTATTTTATTAATTAGATACAGAAAGAAGGAAACAACACATGAAATGTAACCATTAGGTACCTTTTGAAGATTACCAGAACCAAACGATGTAAAAGCTCAAGAAATATTTTTCAGTATAAAATTGTTACATATTTTTTATCATAAATTCATTTATTTCATCTAAAAACAAATTACCATATTTTTGTAACTTAATTTTACCCACACCAGTAACGTTAATTAGCTGTTTTTTACTTTCAGGTTTAGTCTGAACCATCTCAAGCAATGTTGCATCACTAAAAACAATATAGGGAGGAATATCTTCAGCATCGGCAATACTCTTGCGTAATCTTTTAAGATTATTAAATAAAATACGCTCTTCGTAAGATAGAATTGTTGTTAAATTAATTGCTCTTGCATAGCGATTAATTCTGCTTTTCTTAACAATTTCTAAACGTGGTTTAGCTAATGATAATGATATTTCACCTCTTAGTATTAGACACGCTTTTTGTGTTAACTGAAGCGTAGTAAAAGCAGATATATTTTGACTTAAATACCCCAAATAAACTAGCTGTCTAATAACACTTAGCCAATAATCTGATGAATGCTGCTTACCAATGCCATAAACCGATAACTTATCATGACCATTTTCTTTAATTTGAGATCGCCCAGAACCACGTAACACGTCAATAATATATTGAGCACCATAATGCTGTTCTACACGATAAACACAAGATAAAACTTTTTGTGCATCAATTAAACCGTTATAAAGCTCTGGAGGATATAAACAAACATCGCAGTTATTACATGGTTCGGTCCTCTCTTCACCAAAATAATTAAGCAACACAATGCGCCGACAAGTCAAACCTTGTGCAAAAGCCTCCATTGCATTGATCTTTTGTAATTCTATATCTTGATGTTGACCATTCCCTTTTTTAATAACTTGTTGCTGATACCAATTAAGATCTTTACTATTAAATAATAGTATAGCTTCAGCTGGTACACCATCACGACCTGCACGGCCTGTTTCTTGATAATAAGATTCAATCGTTCTTGGGCTATCAGCATGAACAACAAAACGCACATTAGGTTTGTTAATTCCCATACCAAATGCAACGGTAGCTACAATAATTTGCACATTATCTTTTATAAAATCTTCTTGGGCCTGTTGACGTTCATTATTAGTCAACCCCGCATGATAAGCCTTAACAGAAAACCCACGGGAAGCAAGCCTAGTTGTCATATCTTCAACTCTAGAACGGCTTGAACAATAAATAATTCCACTATTGCCTTTTTGCGTCTCAATAAAAGAAACAACTTGTTCAAGTTGATTAAATTTTTCAACAACTGTATAACGAATATTAGAGCGATCAAAGCTTCTTACTACAACCAATGGGTTAACCAAATTAAGTTGATGAATAATATCTGTTTGTGTCATTTTGTCTGCTGTTGCAGTCAATGCAACAATAGGGACTTTAGGGAAACGAATAGAAAGTTGTCCTAATTGCCTATAATCAGGCCTAAAATCATGCCCCCATTGAGAAATGCAATGCGCCTCATCAATAGCTATTAATGAAGGAGGATACTCATCAATTAATGAAGAAAAAGAGTAAATACTCAATCTTTCAGGAGAGACGTATAATAGTTTTATAGAATGATCCAAATACTGTTCGATAACTTTTTGTTGTTCTGTAGATGATTGTGAGGCATTAAGATAGGCAGCAGCAATACCATTAGCTAATAATTGATCAACCTGATCTTTCATCAAAGAAATTAAGGGTGAAACAACTATTGCTGTTCCTGGTAATAAAACTGCGGGAATTTGATAACATAAAGATTTTCCGCCCCCAGTTGGAATAATTGTTAAAGTATCACGACCATCAATAATAGATTCAATAATTTCTCTTTGTTGATTTCGAAATGACTTGTAACCAAAAACATTTTGTAAAACATCTTCAATATGATCTTTTATTGACATACTAACCTAAACATATAAAATCCGACTTGGGCTAGCGAGTATAGCTAAATTAAAGTAAACAAACCACCATCAATTTTCGAAAACTGGTAATCCTGGATTCAAACATGAAGTGCAATTTTAAACACGGTGGAGTGAAGAAAGTAGAAAGGTGATTTATACTAGCACCTTCGCACCACCACAGTTTGGAGATTGCTATGTATTATAATCACCTTTCTAGGAAGGAAAGATACCAGATTTTCGTATTATTACAAGCCGGAAAGAATAAAAAAGAGATAGCCCAGCTACTTAATAGACATCCTTCGACAATAAGTCGAGAGATAAAAAGAAACTCAAAACCTAATCAAGCCTATCAAGCACATGATGCGGTAACCCTAGCTAGGAAAAGGCGAAAAAACAGCGGTAATGGTAAGCCAATAGAGTCTTCGGTATGGCGCCAAGTTGAAAAATACCTCATGCTTTATTACAGCCCAGAGCAGATTGCTGCACGTTTAAAGAAAGTCAGCGTCCAATCAATCTATAACTATCTTTATCAAAATAAAGCGCGCTATGAACAATTCAAACCTTATCTAAGACGAAAAGGCAAAGCCTATAGGCATTGTAAGGCACCGAGTATTAAAGAAGGAGACCGCCGATATAAACGGTCAATTAAACAACGTCCAAGTTATGTAGAAAGCCGGAAAACGCGAGGACATTGGGAGGGAGATACGATTATTAGCCGTAAAGACAAGCAAGCATTGGTGACATTAGTTGAACGCAAAA
>NZ_LZHR01000047.1:0-15974 GCF_001690675.1 Gilliamella sp. Occ4-3 | reverse complement strand
GTATCTAGTTGATATTGAACGATATTGCTTGATTCTAGCAAAGGCATTCTCGACTAAATGACGATAGCGATAAAGGCACCTATCCATACTGCTTTTATCTATATCCTTACCATAATTACGTTTAGCAATCACCGTTCGTCCGCCTTTTTGACGAACAAAGCACCGAAAAGGCTCGCTGTCATAACCTTTATCGGCTATCACTGTATTCACTTCATCGAGCTTTTCAACTAGGTTTTCTGCATAAGTGATATCATGTCGTTGTCCTTCAGAAAGCTCAAAACAAATAGGCAAACCACCACTATCAACCGCAAGATGAATTTTAGTTGAATTACCACCACAGCTCTGACCTATTTGCTCGGAATACTCCGTTGCAGCGCCTGTACTATGTTGATGAGCCCTGATAATCGAGCCATCTAGGAACACCCATTCAAAATCCGCTAGTTGTGATAAATGTTTGAAAATATCAACTAATATTCCTTTTTTAGACCACAAATTAAATCGCCTATAGACAGTGCTCCATTCACCAAACTCTTCTGGCAAATCTCGCCAAGGAATACCGGTTCTCATTCGGAAAAGGATCCCTTCAAACGTCATCCGATGCTCGGATTTATTATAAACTCGGCCGGTATTTTTCATTATTTGTAGTAGCTTTTCCCACCGTTTATCTGTCAGCATTGTTGTTCTTGGCATGATGAATCGAGTTATGGTTGTTTTTGGCTGAATTATTGTAACTCACATCATGCCGTCTAAAAAATAATCACGAAAGATCAACACGCCCTATTTTGTCATCTAAACTTTCAACAATAATCATATCTGATGTCCAAAAATATAAGCCATTACAACACTCTTTTGTTTCTTTATACTTATTTAAAATAGAAATTATATTTTCGATAGTGAAAAATGTTGCAGTATACCGCTTTCCATTGTCTAAAAAAACTTCAACATCAACATTATCATTTACCAGATTAAGATCTTGATCATATTTTAAAATTTTAATATTCAAAATACTTAAGCTCCTATACCAAATACTTTTAAAACTTCATTGATAACTGTTTGCTGGTTAGCCTTGTTAGATTTACCTAAACCTAATATTTCAATTATACTATCATTTATTTCTCTAAAATAAACATATGCCCCATATCGATCTCTAGCTTCAGAAATTCGTTGGTTCCAATACCTAGATTTTTATTATTTAAAAAGCTGTTCTATTAAATGATCGATACTTGATTGATGCGATTTTCCTGTAATCTCGACTTCTTTAACAAGATTATTACTTTCTTATTCGCGAATAAATTTTAAACAACTAAAACCCCACGATTCAAGCCACACACAATTCAACTAGATATGGCTGAGTAAATCTACCTATACCCAGATCATAATACCCTGAAAGTATTGTAATGTAAGCTGGTTTCCACTATCTAAATATCGTCCCTGATATCTGATTTTGTACAATTGATTCGTGTTCGATTTCCTGAATCCGTTTTATCCCAAAGTTGAAAGCTGCATTCCCTTTGCGGTCTATTTGATGTTTTTGATGCACCGAGCTAATAAAAATTTATTTCATCTTTATTTTTAATTCCATCTTTCATCTATATAGGGAGTTATACTTTCTATAATTAAAAACTTTGATTTACAGTAAAGTTGTAATTTGTTATGTTGAACTGTTATTTCAGAATAATCAGTAAAAGAATTGATGGTTGGTGAACAGAAAAAACCAATTTTTGAACCAGACATATTTAACTGAACTATCTCATTAAAAGTAATAATTAAATTTAATGCATTAAATTCAACTTTATCCCATTTTTTAGGGTAAATTTTGGGGATTTCCTTGCAATTTAAATGACATTTAAACTCTGAATAGCTGTCAAATGAAACACTATTCAATTCAATAGATTGAAAATTAAATTCGTTATTAAACATAAATTGAATTTTTTCTCTGCCTAATGCGTTTTCAAACCACATATCAATTCCTTTAGAAAAATTATGATGACCAGGAGTTCCAGAAACATAACCAGTATCCTGATTATTTGAAGGTCTAACATTATATTTGATTCAGTACCATGACTCTGTTCTGTTTTAGAGTACCCAAAACTATACTCTTGAATGAAGGTGGATTTTCTTTTTTTATCAATACATTCACTTTATTGCTGACCATTTCCAGCAATCATAATATTGCTATCTCGTAAAGATGACCGTGTAATGGTGATTGATTGGTATACCAACACCACGCTTACCTATCTAAATGCATCTCTTCGACTTTTACCATCATACGATGTTTTCTTATTTTTTAACCAAATAGATCAAACCAAATCAACCCATTAGGCACATAATGATACAGATTAACCTACCCCAACAGCTGAATCGAGATTATCAGGATAAAGCGTCCGCAGTTGAATATGTATTTATTTTATTTTTTCATTAAGAATATTAATAAACAAATTATATATATTCTGGCAAAAATTTGAATTTTCAATTGCTTCAGGTAACACGAGTACATAATAAAATACATTATCAAAATGCAAATTTATATCATAAGGTTCAAAATCAGAATCATTATCAAATTCAAATAGTGTAGCGATTCCATTCAACGTTGTATTTTTTGCCTCAACTCCAAAACAACCTTCACCATTAATATCCAAATTATAGCCATTCTCAAGGTGATAATCTTGCATTTCATCATTTTTATAGAAAAATAGAAATTCTTCATCTCGAAAACTATCTTGTTTATATTTATAATTAATAGACGCTATTTTTTTGATCAATGAAGAAAATACATCATCTATCAACTTATTAGTGTAAAAGCCATACATAACACCTGTCCATTCAGTCATATATTTATCTCCTAAACTGTTTGCATCCGGAAATGCAGTATTTAATATCATCTCGGAGCTTATTTGTAAATACCCCAAACTCAGTACACAACTCGCGTAGAAAATTAAACTGCTTGTTTTACTGTTTTATACTCAATCGGTGTCATGTTATTTAATGCCTCATGCGGTCTTTCGGTATTATAAATTGTTAACCATTCTTCAGTTATTCTCCTTGCTTGTGCTAAGTTGTTAAAAAGATATAAATCGAGTACTTCAGTACGATAGGTACGATTAAATCTTTCAATATAGCCATTTTGATAAGGGCACCGAGCTGGATATAATCAATGGTTATATCATGTGATTTAGCCCAGTTTATCTAAAATAGCTACGATTTGATGTTCAGTCATTTTTTTCATAATTAACCCCCTTTTCTTTTATCATAGAGAATTTTCTACTTTTTTGCTGTACTATTTTAGGGAATAGTTACACTGAGCCTAATCGTTTCTCAAGAGCTAGATTTAAGTATAAGGGTGATGGATATCAAATATATGGACATGGCACGGATTTTTCCGCGGAAGCCAAATGGCTAACATCTAACTTAGCAAATGGTCTAATGGCTTGTATTACCAATACCTTAAATAAGCAGAATCATAGAACTGATGTAATATGGGAACCTTTTCGTAGTGACAATAATGGGGCTCAGATTTTATTAAATGGATCAGGATATTAATTTATGAACGAGAATATACTATACAATTTTTTGAAAAATAAACCATCCTTTTTAGATTATGATGATGAACTAAAACTAATAGGTATTATGACTAAACTACCTATGAGTTGGTTCATTAAAAATAAAGATGAATTTATTGATGCTTTAATGAATTTATCTGACTCACATACGATAGGTAGTGGATTTTTATTCCAAGATGAAAATGACGATATTATATTTGATAATTTTTGTGAATGGCTAAAAGAAGTAAATAATAAAACCGGCATACCGACATTAATGTATATTGATGATTTTGATCCAAAAGAACTAGGACTAGATGAATTTAGAAAAAATATTAGAAAAGATGAAAATACAGATAAGTAAGATCTAAACACTATTAGATCTAAATCTTTATACGTCTTGAATTGGTATTTAGGGGTATTATCATAATTTATTAAGAAAAATGTTTAGTCAATAAATATTTAACAAAATAAAAGGCTATTCATTAATACTAGAAAGTACCGGAAGAACTAACCGATGCAAACGGCGAAATACTGTGGGAATGCAACTTTCAGCTGTGGGGAAAACGGATTCATGAAATCGAACACGAATCAGTAGAGCAAAACCTCAGATATCAGGGACAATATTTAGACAGGAAAACCAGTTTACATTACAATACTTTCAAGTATTATGCTCCGGATATAGGCTGATTTACCCAGCCAGATCCGATTGGGTTGCTGGAAGGGGGTTAATCTGTATCAGTATGCGTTTAATGGAGTGGTTTGAATTGATCTGTGGAGGGGGAGTTTACCAGAAGATATGTATAAAACGATTTTCAACTTAAGGCTTCTATTGAAAGTAAATATCCAGGAATTTTGGAGATAGTTTTATCCGGTAAAATGGTGTTTTCCTAGGAAAAGCACTGGCTGGGATTGATTGGTCAACTACATGGTACCATCATGAAAGAGTCGGTGTTTTATTGCAGTTAGTTGGCAAGAAAGATCATAACTCTAGATATCTTGATTATCACCTTAAAGGCTTATGGAGGAAAGAACTCATGGGGCGGTGGTTCGTATTGTAGTAAAATTTGAGGATACCAATGAATAGCTTTAAATCTATATATGAATTAATAAAGAACCTTAATCTTCTAGACCAAGGGGAATGGATTTATGCAAATTTAAATTCGTGGAATAGTAATCCAGAATATACAGAGTTTTATTATATTCCATGGGATTACATTCAAAATTTAGATGATGATGAGATATATCTTGATGAAGAAGATATGGAAATGCCTCTTGCTGTTAAAGGATTAAATTTAAGAGGATGGATGCTGGTTGGTTCTTTAGACTATGTAACCCAAAATAAATCAGACTTTGAGCATGATAATAAATGGCTGATTGATGAAATAAATTATTATCGAAATAATGATACATTTAGAACATAAATATAAATTTGGCAAAATTACTCTAATTCTTTTGCTCATCCATTAATTAATTCACTAATTATTTAATAATAACAAAGATTAGCGGCTAATTAAAAAAAACGATACCTAGAGCATACTGTTACACTATTATTATAACCCACAGGGCACATCGCTACTTATCCCGCCAATGATATGAAATTTGGTGAATATCAAAAGCTACTTAATCGAATTGAATGGAATTAACTTATAAATGGCGAAACTTATTATTGATGAAAAAGAAGCATTTACAGATTTAAAAAGAATAATGCGATCATGGAATCTGAATGATAACTCAGAGAAATTAATGGATGAATTTTTCGAAAAACTAATCCAATTTAAATGGAATAGAAAAAAGATATATAATTTTACATTTGTGTATATAAAAGATAACTTATCTGATTTGGATTACAATGATATACCCGCGGTTGCTTTTGATTATTTAAGTGATATAGAAACATCAATTATTGGTTATTGTAGCTATGGTTCAATTTTGAAAATTCCTGATGAACCACAAAATCCAGATGAACTAATAGCTTATGTTAGAGGTGAAAAATGGAAAGATTGTGTTGAGTAAAATATTTAACAAATAGGAGAACTAAACTAAATGAATTTAGAAAATGCAAAAAATACATTAAAAGAATTTATTATGGCGATGAATCACTGGGAAGTCCATTATTATCCATTAGTAAAAAATGATTTATCGAATGATGTTCGTTTAAAAATGATTAATAATTTAAATTTTGTACAAAAAAAGAACGAAAATATGGTAGGCAAATTTCATTAGGGTGTGGAAATCCGCCTGAATATTCGCCAGATGAAAAGATATTAAAAACTAAGGAATTAAAAGGCAATAAAGCAACTATTTATACTCAAGAACAAAATGGGGTAGAAGATCAATTTTGTAAATATCCCAAACTTAGTACACAACTCACGTAGAAAATTAAGCTGCTTGTTTTAGTGTTTTATACTCAATCGGTGTCATGTTATTTAATGCCTCATGCGGTCTTTCGGTGTTATAAATCGTTAGCCATTCTTCGGTTATTTTCCTTGCTTGTGCTAAGTTGTTAAAAAGATATAAATCGAGTACTTCAGTACGATAGGTACGATTAAATCATTCAATATAGCCATTTTGATAAGGGCTACCAGGCTTTATATAATCAATGACTATATCATGTGATTTAGCCCAGTTTATAAAGGTTTTTCCTGTAAATTCTGGTCCATTATCGACCCGTATTTTTAATGGATATCCATGATATTCGGCCAGTTTATCTAAGTAACGGGTAATCCTTCCTGCTGGTAAGCTCACTGCAATATCAATACCTAACGCCTCACGATTAAAGTCATCGATGACATTGAATGTCCTAAAGCGACGTTGATTACGGCTACTATCACTCATAAAATCCATTGACCAACATTCACCTTGTTTATTAGGCACAAATAGCTTTTCCGGGCATCGTGGAGGAATGCGTTTTTTTCGTTTTACTCTGAGATTAAGCTTTAATTCACAATACACCCGATAAACACGCTTATGGTTCCATTGATAGCCGAGCTTTTTGATACGATTAAAGCATTTAGGAAAGCCCCAGCGTAAATGCTGGTCTGTGATAGCATTCAATACCGAAACAATCACCGAATCATCCTGTAACTTAGGTTGATAATAGTAAGCACAACGGCTTAAGCCAACAATGGCACAACTCATAGCAATAGTAACTGAATGATTTTGTTGTAGTTGCTGTGCCCACGTTTTACGTGCCTTTGTGGGCACTAAAGCTTTTTTATGATTTCTTCCTGAAGCTGTGACTTCAAACTTAGCTTAGCCCAGCAAGCATCTGTTTAAATTTACGATTTTCCGCCTTTAATTCTTTTAGAAGTTTGATGTCTGAAGTTTCCATACCGCCATATCTCCCCGCCATTTATAAAAAGTTAAATTACCCATGCCATATTTACGGCACAGCTCTTTAACGGGCCCCCCCTGCCTCTGCTTCTTTTAAAATAGATACGATTTAATGTTCAGTCATTTTTTCCTCATTAAATCCTCTTTTACTTTTATCATAGAGGATTTTCTATTTTTGGGCTGTACTATTTTAGGGGATAGTTACAATACCGCTACCTCTATGACGCCCTTGGCAGACGTATCGAAAAACAGAAGTTAGACCGCGAAGGCAAATCCTACAACCGTACCCGCTTCCTGTGGGACGGGTTAAGAATGATTCAGGAAACCGGCCCGAATCACCCCACTAGCCTGTATATCTATACCGACCAGAACAGCTACGAACCACTGGCGCGTATAGATAAAGGCTGCGAAGATGAAAGAGTCATGTATTTTCACACCGACCTGAACGGCTGTCCGGAAGAACTGACCGATGCAAACGGTGAATTACTGTGGGAATGCAGCTTTCAGCTATGGGGAAAACGGATTCATGAAATCGAACATGAATCAGTAGAGCAAAACCTCAGATATCAGGGACAATATTTAGACAGAGAAACCGGCTTACATTACAATACTTTCAGGTATTATGATCCGGATATAGGTAGATTTACCCAGCCAGACCCGATTGGTTTAGCTGGCGGATTGAATCTGTATCAGTATGCGCCTAATGGGTTGACTTGGATTGATCCGATTGGTTTGATGTGTAGTATTACAAGTTTCAAAGCAGCCTTTAGAGAAGCAAAACGGAGATTAAGAATTCCTCGTAATACAAATACCCCAAAACCAATAAAGGTTTATGATAATAAATATGAAAACAGAACGGTTTGGGAGTATAAAGTTGATGGAAATAAAAAATACATAATTTTACACGAGGAAGATAAATTTGGTCGTGGTCCTCATTTTCATACTGCTGATGATTTGCACGGTGATCCTCTCAAATCAAAAGTAAGATATAATCAACATGATGGACATATTCCGGAAAATATGACAGGAATTACAAACATTAAAGGAAGAAAGTAATGTCATTATCTTTAAAAGAAAAATTAAAATTATCAGTTATTGAAAAAGAAAAAAAGACAATTCTTCAAAATATCTCAAATAATTTACATATTGATAGTAATTCAATAACGTTTGAATCGCACGATTATAATGTATTTTTGTCAAAATTTATTGATAATATTGAGTATCAGCCAATAGATTTATCAGTGAATGAAAATTTATTATTTAACCAATTTTGTGATTTTTTGAATAGTATTAATAACAATAATTTAGTAGTTTTCCAAATTATTACTTGTAATACTTATTATTACTTAAAATTGCATATTAATAATATTAAGCAAAATCCAGCATTATTTTGGAATATAAAGGTGAATAATAGTAACAAGATTCTAGAGTGTTTGCTAGTTGCCATAAACAACTCTTTCGGGTTTTCAATTTTACCAACAGAGAATTTTTATGAGTTAAGAATATGGAATAGTGGAATGGCAACACATATTCAAACAACAAAATTAAGGGGTAACCGTTTATGATTGTACTAATAAACATAAGTCGCAAAGGCTTGTTGTTATTCTTCAGTTGTTATGCAATTTCCCCTTTAATAAATTCATTTTGAATATTTTCAAATATTGCCTCAGCCACTGCATTGTCATACGGACATCCCTTTTTACCGCTATGATCGCACCGGCAGAATTGAAGGCTGCCGCAACCAGAGATACTGGGAAACCCTGCAATACGATGCAGCAGCCAACCTGCTGGACAGCAAATACAGAGAAGACTACAGCAACCACAACCTGATTCGCTGTAACCAGTTGCTGCATTTCAGAAGCCACCACTACCACTACGACGAGCACGGCCGAACTGCCAGCAAACAGACCATCGGCGCCACCCAGCACTACCACTACGACGCTGACCACCGCCTGACTGAAGTACGCATTGAGCAAACAGGCCGCAGCCAGCGTTACGGCTACGTTTACGATGCTCTTGGCCGGCGTATTGAAAAGCATCAAATAGACCGCGAAGGCAAACCCTACAACCGTACCCGCTTCCTGTGGGACGGCTTAAGAATGATTCAGGAAACCGGCCCGAATCACCCCACCAGCCTGTATATCTATACCGACCAGAACAGCTACGAACCACTGGCACGGATAGATAAACGAGGTAATGACCCAGAAAGAGTCATGTACTTCCATACCGACCTGAACGGCTGTCCGGAAGAACTCACCGATGCAAACGGTGAAATACTGTGGGAATGCAGCTTTCAGCTGTGGGGAAAACGGATTCATGAAATCGAACACGAATCAGTAGAACAAAACCTCAGATATCAGGGACAATATTTAGACAGGGAAACTGGTTTACATTACAATACTTTCAGGTATTATGATCCGGATATTGGAAGATTTACCCAGCCAGACCCGATAGGGCTGCTGGGTGGCTTGAATCTGTATCAGTATGCGCCTAATGGGTTGACTTGGATTGATCCGTGGGGGTTAAAAACTAAAGATGGAAACTATCATGGTCCAAAACCAGCATATGAAAATCCAGGACATCATGATCCGTCTTCTGGTAATTTTAGAGGAGGGGGAACTAAAACATCAATCTTACCAAGTAATGCAGAAGAGTTATATAAACATGCAATACCAGATAGAGAAGGTAAACATTGGTATGCCATGGATGAAAATGGAGTCATTCATCGCTATGGTAATAGTAACAATGGAAAAGTTCATTGGAATGGGAGTACTTCACAAAATAGAGGTATTGTTCTTCCCAAGGAAGTTCAGAGTAGATTTAACCAAATGAAAAAAGATGGGTTCTTTAAAAAATTACATAGAAAGGTATGTTAATGAATAATTTTTTTAAGATTACAACTTTTCTTTCAAATGATAAAAAATATTTATTTAGTAATTGTTGTTTTTTATCTAATGATATTGTTATTGGTGATTATGAACAAACAGTATTAGCAGGAACATTAAAATTATCATTCACTGATTTGCTTGACAGATTGATGAATTATAAATTAATAAATTTTAATTCAAATGAGATTAATAAATTTTTTAATATTTTTTCAGGTGATATAAATAATTCTTGCTTACCTACTTGTGTTGAATCATTCGATGGAAATTTTGGTATTTTATGCTTTATAAATAATGAAGAATATTTAGTTGTAAAAAAATGGGATTGTCCTATTCTTATTAAAGTAAAAATAAATAAGCAGGATTATATTGATTGTGTTCTTAAAGCAATAAAGAAGATAGATGGATAAAAAAATAATAAACTAATTGCGACAATGAAATTAGTTATTTAGTGTCTAATAGTTTTGGTTTTAATTACGACGCCTATGGCCGCCTCAACACCCTCATCAACGAAAACGGCGAACACTACCAGTTCCAATACGATGCTGCCGACCGCCTCATCGAACAAACCGATCTGGACGGGCGCAAACAGAAATACAGCTACGACCCCCTCGACAACATCAGCGCCGTGCACTTTGCTGCCGGCAGCAGTGCCGAAATCACCCACCGCTTCAAACGCGATGCCATCGGTCGCCTCATCGGCAAATACACCGCCGATGGCACCACCGCCTACCAGTACGATCAAGCCGACAACCTCATCAAAGTCGGCTACAAAAAAGCCGGCCTGCCCGCAGAGGCAGAACCCGATCTCATCACCTTCAGCTACGACCAGCTGGGTAACCTGCTGAGCGAAACCACCGCACAGGGCACCCTCAGCCACCAGTACGACCCACTGGGCAACCGCATCGCCACCACCCTGCCGGATGGGCGCACCATCAACAACCTCTATTACGGCTCCGGCCACCTGCACCAGATAAACATCGACGGCCACATCATCAGCGATATCGAACGCGACAACCTGCACCGCGAAATATCACGCACCCAAGGACGCCTGAACACCCAGTTCAAATACGACCGCAACAGCCGGCTGCAACGCAAACAGATACGGCGCAATCAGAATCCCATCCTGCCCGATATCCTCATCGAACGCAGCTACCAGTACGACAACCTAGACCGATTGGTAAGCAAAAAACACAGCAAACACGGCCAGACCGATTACCGCTATGATCGCACCGGCAGAATCGAAGGCTGCCGTAACCAGAGATACTGGGAAACCCTGCAATATGACGCAGCAGCCAACCTGCTGGACAGCAAATACAGAGAAGACTACAGCAACCATAACCTGATTCGCTGTAACCAGTTGCTGCATTTCAGAAGTCACCACTACCGCTATGACGAGCACGGCCGAACCCAAAGCAAACAGACCATCGGCGCCACCCAGCACTACCACTACGATGCTGACCACCGCCTGACTGAAGTACGCATCGAACAGCTCAACAAAACCGGACGATACCGCTACCTCTATGATGCCCTTGGCAGACGCATCGAAAAACAGAAGTTAGACCGCGAAGGCCAACCCTACAACCGTACCCGCTTCCTGTGGGACGGCTTAAGAATGATTCAGGAAACCGGCCCGAATCACCCCACCAGCCTGTATATCTATACCGACCAGAACAGCTACGAACCACTGGCGCGGATAGATAAACGAGGTAATGACCCAGAAAGAGTCATGTACTTTCACACCGACCTGAACGGCTGTCCGGAAGAACTTACCGACGAAAACGGTGAAATACTGTGGGAATGCAGCTTTCAGCTATGGGGAAAACGGATTCATGAAATTGAACATGAATCCATAGAACAAAACCTCAGATATCAGGGACAATATTTAGACAGAGAAACTGGTTTACATTACAATACTTTCAGGTACTATGATCCGGATATAGGTAGGTTTACCCAGCCAGACCCGATTGGGTTGCTAGGTGGATTTAATTTGTATCAGTATGCGCCTAATGGGTTGACTTGGGTGGATCCGTGGGGGTGGGCTAAATGTCCAATTACCAGTGGCTCCCAAGTTACTCCTAGCATTGTTAAAAAAGCTTTAAAAGGAGATACAATGCAGACAACACAAGGAACCGTTTCTCTTCCGGCAGTTCAACGTTATGTAGATAGACTATTACAAGGAGATACTCCGCCTCCAATAAAAGTAGATGGTAACGTAATCGTAGAAGGGAATCATCGTTATGTGGCTGGAAAAATTGTAGGTGTATTACCTCCTAAAACTCAAGGAACACTTGCACCAAGTAATATTCCAAAAATTAAACCTATGTCTGAAACAAAAGTTGACCTTTTTGATTGGGGGAATTATTAATGATTAAAATTCATTTTGAAGCTGGTTGCACTCAAGAATTTGATGTAACAACATTTGATGGTTTCGATTTTAGTAATTCGATATTACATACAGCTATATTTACAGGTTATTCTTTGCGTAATACAAATTTTAAATATGCTAATTTACGTAGTGTAAATTTTTCAGGTTGTATTTTAGATAATGCTGATTTTACAAATTCATTATTAATGAATTCAAATTTAATGAATGCATCATTATTAAATGCTGAGATGTCTAAATGTAAGTTAAATGGAGCTTTTTTACTAAATGCTAATTTGCAAGGAGTCAATTTATCAGAAGCTGATTTATTTAATGCAAATTTCAACGGAAGTAATTTAAAAGGTGCAAATGTAAATGCAATTAGAATAAATGAAGCTAGTTTTATAGGGGCAATATATGACAAATATACTATTTGGCCAAAATATTTCTCACCGGTAAATAAGGGAGCTATTTTGCAGCAAATACCATGAATATCAATTTTGCATATTACAGACCCAATCTTAATTTTTTGTGTATTTTGCTTTTACAGATAACCGTTAATTTTGTCACCAAATTCTATCATAAATCGGTTTATTATGCTTTCCAGTTGCGAGTCAATATCTGCTTATCTTCGTCATACTAATTTATATTGCTAAATAAATTACTTTCTTTACCAAATCATCAGTCGAGAAGGCTTTGTGCTTTTTGATAACGCAGCATATTACGCTGTTAATTTATTCTCTGGTATTTTGGTGTAAATTGTTTTACAGATTTCCTGTGGGTAAGCAAAAAGCCAAACAAACCGCCATCGGCATCAACGCTACTACTACGACGCTGATCACCGCCTGAGCGAAGTACGCATCGAACAGTCAGACCGCAGCCAACGTTACGGCTACGTCTACGATGCCTTAGGTCGGCGAATCGAAAAGCATCTGCTAGACCGTGATGGCAAACCCTACAACCGTACCCGCTTCCTGTGGGACGGCTTAAGAATGATTCAGGAAACCGGCCCGAATCACCCCACCAGCCTGTATATCTATACCGACCAGAACAGCTACGAACCACTGGCGCGGATAGATAAAGGCTGCGAAGATGAAAGAGTCATGTATTTTCATACCGACCTGAACGGCTGTCCGGAAGAACTTACCGACGAAAATGGCGAAATACTGTGGGAATGCAGCTTTCAGCTATGGGGAAAACGGATTCATGAAATCGAACATGAATCAGTAGAACAAAACCTCAGATATCAGGGACAATATTTAGACAGGGAAACTGGTTTACATTACAATACTTTCAGGTATTATGATCCGGATATAGGACGCTTTACCCAGCCGGATCCGATTGGGCTGCTGGGTGGCTTTAATCTGTATCAGTATGCGCCTAATGGGTTGACTTGTGTGGATCCGTGGGGGTTAATAAAATGTGGCCTTACAGGGAAGGAAGTTGGCAATGCAACTAACTTACCTATCATTAAGCGTGGTAGCCCTGAATGGAAGAAAGCAACTGAAATAATTCAGAGAGGTGGTAAATCCAATTTTAGAGTGAAGGATAAAGCTACTGCTGAACAACTGTTAAAAGATGCTAGAGGAAAGATAGAGATTCAGCCTACTTACTCTGAAATTCCATACAAAAAAGGGTATGAACATCACCCTAATGAATCGCATACAATAAATGCACCAGAGAATAATATACCCCACATAAAATGGAAGGATTGGAGTTTGGGTAAAAAATCTGGTGGAGCTGGGCATATATTTTATGAATAAAAAATTATTAACCATTGATGAAAAAAAATATCCTATTGCATGGAGATTTAATTCTAAAGATTGCTTGCTATCTTTTGATGAAAAAAGACAGATTATTTTTCTTGATACGGAGGAATCTAGTAATTTTTGGGATGTGACATTCCCATTTAACCATTTAATGAAAATGCATTCGTCATTTTGTTCTGTTATAGAAAAAATTAATTTGGATTTTGATCATCCTAACGAATCTTCTTTATTTTTCAAGAATAAATTAACAGACATTTCATTTGCTTTTTTCTTTTTTGGGAAAAAAGCGAGTGCGATTGTACCAGTGGATATTTTTGTAAAATCATGGGATGATTTTTTTTACCCAAGTGATGAAACAAGTATTCTTTTAATTCCCAATGGAAATAAAATGATTTTCTCTTATGAAAAAACATTTTTTTACGCAAATATATCCTTTTGATAAAGATTCAGAAAATACCAGTTGCTGATGTTACCAACTTTATTTTAGCAGATTATAGTTAAGTAAAACTGCAACCTGAGTGTAATAATCAATCTACTTACGTCCACCATTATACCCACAAAAAATTAATTGTTTAGACCAGCGAACAGAATAAATGCCCGTAGCACGTCACCCAAATCAAACAAGCACAGCGTGACGGCAACACCGACCACACTGAACGCGACAACCTGTACCGCGAAATATCACGCACCCAAGGACGCCTGAACACCCAGTTCAAATACGACCGCAACAGCCGGCTGCAACGCAAACAGATACGGCGCAATCAGAATCCCATCCTGCCCGATATCCTCATCGAACGCAGCTACCAGTACGACAACCTAGACCGATTAGTAAGCAAAAAACACAGCAAACACGGCCAGACCGATTACCGCTATGATCGCACCGGCAGAATCGAAGGCTGTCGCAACCAGAGATACTGGGAAACCCTGCAATACGATGCTGCTGCCAACCTGCTGGACAGCAAATACAGAGAAGACTACAGCAACCACAACCTGATTCGCTGTAACCAGTTGCTGCATTTCAGAAGCCATCACTACCGCTATGACGAGCACGGCAGAACTCAGACCAAACAAACCATCGGCGCCACCCAGCACTACCACTACGATGCTGACCACCGCCTGACTGAAGTACGTATCGAACAGCTCAACAAAACCGAACGATACCGCTACCTCTATGACGCCCTTGGCAGACGCATCGAAAAACAGAAGTTAGACCGCGAAGGCAAACCCTACAACCGTACCCGCTTCCTGTGGGACGGCTTAAGAATGATTCAGGAAACCGGCCCGAATCATCCTACCAGCCTGTATATCTATACCGACCAGAACAGCTACGAACCACTGGCGCGGATAGATAAAGGCTGCGAAGATGAAAGAGTCATGTTGTAAATGCCCCAAACTTAGTACACAACTCACGTAGAAAATTAAGCTGCTTGTTTTAGTGTTTTATACTCAATCGGTGTCATGTTATTTAATGCCTCATGCGGTCTTTCGGTGTTATAAATCGTTAGCCATTCTTCGGTTATTTTCCTTGCTTGTGCTAAGTTGTTAAAAAGATATAAATCTAGTACTTCAGTACGATAGGTACGATTAAATCGTTCAATATAGCCATTTTGATAAGGGCTACCAGGCTGGATATAATCAATGGTTATATTATGTGATTTAGCCCAGTTTATAAAGGTTTTTCCTGTAAATTCTGGCCCATTATCGACCCGTATTTTTAATGGATATCCATGATATTCAGCCAGTTTATCTAAGTAACGGGTAATCCTTCCTGCTGGTAAACTTACTGCAATATCAATCCCTAGCGCCTCACGATTAAAGTCATCGATAACATTGAATGTCCTAAAGCGACGTTGATTACGGCTACTATCACTCATAAAATCCATTGACCAACATTCACCTTGTTTATTAGGCACCAATAGCTTTTCCGGGCATCGTGGAGGAATGCGTTTTTTTCGTTTTACTCTGAGATTAAGCTTTAATTCACAATACACCCGATAAACACGCTTATGGTTCCATTGATAGCCGAGCTTTCTGATACGATTAAAGCATTTAGGAAAGCCCCAGCGTAAATGCCGGTCTG
>NZ_LZHR01000046.1:0-6331 GCF_001690675.1 Gilliamella sp. Occ4-3 | reverse complement strand
AAATATAAATATTAATTAATGAGCAATTGTTGTTTTATTATAAAATATGCTACTCTAATAAATTAATAAATTTTAATTATTTCCTTTCGTTAATATGCAAAATATTTTTAAGACATTACGTTCAAAAAGTTATTCCGTTCCATGTGAATTATGTAGTATGGGATCTTTCTGCATTCCCATGTTGCTTAACAATAAATTAGACAGTATATTAGAACGAAAAATATCTTATGCTAAAAATGAAATCCTAGCAAAATCTAATACACCCTTTACTAAATTTTATATTATTCATTCGGGGGCATTAAAAACTTTTGTTACAACTTCTGATAATCATCAACGAGTTAATGGCTTTTATTTACCAGGAGATATTGTTGGCTTAGATTCAATTGCAACTCAAGTGTATAACAATAATATTCAAGCTCTTAGTAATACATTAGTTTGTGAGCTTTATTATGATGAGCTGATGTCGTTAGTTGATACCAAAAAAAATATTAGAGATCTTGTGTTTAATTTGTTAAGCTCTGATATTTATAATTACCAAAAATTAGTATTATGCTATTCTCAAAAAAAGGCTGATGAGCGAGTAGCAACTTTTATTTATTCACTTTATCAGCGCTATGAAAAGAAAGGTCATTCTTCATTGAATATTAAGCTCATGATGAGCCGAGCCGATATCGCTAACTATTTAGGTTTAACAATTGAAACAGTTAGCAGAAATTTATCAAAGTTGCAAGAACAAAATATTTTATTAGCTAGAGGAAAATATTTATTTATCAAAAATCTAAACGGTTTAATAGATTTAGGTAATTAGATTTATTTATGTTAAAATAATCAGAATAATTTTAGTAAGGTCTTAATATATGACAAGTTTAAAGAAAACGATCATTTTAGCAAGTTTGGCCATAACCTCTTTTTCTTCGTTTGCCTCTCAGCAATTAACGGAACAACAAGCTAAAGGTTTACAATCATTTAAGAGTATAACCATCCGAGGAGCTTTTTATACTGATAGTGATTATGTTATGGCAATGTCAAGAGCTGCTGATAAAGAAGGAGCTGCTTCCTTTTATATAACCACAACTAATATCAGCCCTTCGAATGATACTTTAAGAATTGTGTATGCGAAATTATATAAAGCCGATGCTCCTAAATCAGAAGAACAAGCTGAAAGCCTTCGCAAGTTTGAAGGTATTTATGAATATCCAAAATCTAAAGCCATACGTTTAGAGCCTTTCAACATTGTGCGTATTCGTGGTTATTTTCCCAGTGAATATGATATTAACCAAGCAATTGCTAGAGAAGCATCAGCAAAAGGTGCGTATGCTTATTATATTGATTCACGTAGTGAATTAGGTAGTAATATACAAGTTGCTGCTTATTTGTTTAAGAAAGATGCACCTGAACGTAAACTTCAACCTGAGGATGCAATTCCATATGACTCTGAAGCTGGTCAACAAGCTCTTGCACAAGGTGGTGATGCGGCTATGCAGGTAGAAAAACCTGGCTATTATTCTCCTTCAGCTTTTAATGAAAAATTTTATGCCGATAAATTTAATAATAAAGTAAAAGTCATTAATCAAGCCACACACAAAGCAACAACGTCTGGAACAACTAATGCTTCAGCATCTCAAGTTACGACGATAACAACTGAGCCACAACGCATTACACGTTACACTGTCACTCTTCCCGATGGACGGAAGATCCAAGAATTGAATGATGCAACTGCAGCAAAAATGGTTGCATTTGATACAATTAAATTCAGAGGTTACTATGTAACTGATCAGGAAATTTCATATCAAGCGGGTAAACGAGCTATTGATGCTGGGGCCAAGTATTATCATATTGCTAGAATCGCCCATGATGCAAATGGTCCAAATATAACTGTTTATGTAGATCTGTATCGATAGTTTATATAGATAATCGGGCGCATAAGCGCCCTATTTTTTGGTAGAACCTATAGTTGTGATTTAATTACATCAATTTGCTGTTTGATGCGTTTTGCTGAAATTGGATATGATGTACCAAGCTGTTGCGCAAATAAATTTACTCTTAATTCTTCAATCATCCAACGAATATCTGTCACTTTAGTGTCTGATCGTTGATTGTTTGGTAAACGATTAATCCAATTATCATACTGATTCTGAATATCTTCTATAATACTCATTGATTGTCTATCTCTTGCCACATTTTGAAATAATTTTTCAATTCTTTTCTCAATAGCCGATAAATATCGAGAGATATCATTCAATCTTCTATAACTTGATTGAGCAACAAATCCTTTATAAACTAATCTATTAAGTTGCTGTTTGATATCTGACAAGGCAAATGCTAAAGATAAATCAACGCTCCCTTTTAACTTTTTATTAATGCTAAAATGCAAAGTTAGTATTAATTCGACTTGCTTAGCAATATCAACAACTATTTCATTAATATGAGTTTTAGTATAATTAAGTAATTGCTGATAATCATCAGTTGAATGTATTGCTTTATTATTTGTTTCAATTAAATAATCAACACCACAAGCGATACAATCATCAATAAGCATTAACACGTTACCAAACGAATTAAAATATAAACTTAATTTCGATTTATTGGGTAATTTTTCATGTAAATACTTGATTGGAGAGGGAATATTAAGCATTAATAAGCGTCTTAAACCTAATTTAGTTAATCTTCGTTGCTCTGATTGATTATCAACTAACTTTATACTTACGGAATTTTGATTATCAATAATTGCTGGATAAGCCTTAATAGTATAGTTTTTTTGTTTTTCTTCATAAACATCAGGAAGTTTTCCAAATGTCCAATCTGTCAAATTATTTTGCTCAATTGAGTTATCTTTTTTATTAATAGTAATAGATGATAAAGCTTGTTGAAGTTGAGTTTTGAGTTGCTGTTTTAGCATATCAAGATCTTTACTTGAAGCAATTTCGTTATTATTACTATCAATAATACTAAAATTCATTTTTAAATGTTCAGGGACTTGTTCTAATTGCCAATTTTCTGATGTAATTTTAACACCAGTCATTTTATGAAATTCATTTTCTAAGCATTCAAGAAGCGGTTTTTCTGTTGTATCTACCCTATCTAAAAATGCATCTGCATAATTTGGTGCAGGGACAAGGTTTCGTCGTAAAGATTTAGGCAATGATTTGATCAATGTAATTATTAAATCTTTTCTAAAACCTGGCACTTGCCAATCGAATCCCTTGTTTTTAATTTGGTTTAAGATATCAAGTGGAATTTTTATGGTGACACCGTCACGGTTATGACCAATATCAAAGTGATAACTAAGTGCTAGCTTAAAATGATCTTGATACCAGAAATCAGGAAAATCATTTAAGTTAATTAATTGTGCTGATTGCCTGATCAGCATCTCTTTTTGTACATTAAGATAATCAGGATCAGATTTTTGTTTCTGCATCCACCATTTATCAAAATGTCTAGATGAAATAACGGATTTATCTATGCGTTTATCATAGAAATCAAATAATTCATCATCATCAATTAAAATATCCTGACGACGTGATTTATGTTCTAAATCTTCAACTTCATTAATCAACTTTTGATTTTGCTTGTAAAATTTATGATTTGTGAACCAATCACCTTCAACTAATGCATGTCGAATAAACAGAGTGCGACTTAAAATAGGATCAATTTTACTGTAATTTACTATTCTATTAGTAACAATTGGTAACCCAAATAAAGTTACTTTTTCGTTTGCTATTGTTGTGCCCTGCTTTTTAGACCACCTAGGTTCGTTATAGTTATATTTCACTAAATGTTTAGCTATAGGTTCAATCCATTCAGCTTCAATTTTTGCTGCTGTTCTTCCCCATAATCTATTTGTTTCAACAAGTTCACAAGCAATACACCATTTGGGTTGGTTTTTGAAAAGTGCTGAATTAGGAAAAATTGCAAATTTTATATTACGTGCACCTATATACTCACGCTTTTCAAGCTCTTTTATTCCAATATGAGATAGTAAACCGCTTAGTAACGAAATATGTAATGAATTATAATCAGCTTCTTTACTATTAATCGGAAACGCTAATTGCTTAATTGTTTGTCTAATTTGCGTATAGACATCTTGCCATTCACGGATTCGAAGATAATTTAAAAACTCTTTTTGGCATAATCGTCTAAATTGATTCCCTGATAATAAGTTCTGTTGTTCTTTAATGTAGTTCCATAAATTAATTAAAGAAATAAAATCTGACTCCTTATCAACAAAACGACGATGTTTCTCATCCGAAGCTTGCTGTTTATCGAAAGGTCTTTCTCTTGGATCTTGAATCGATAAAGCAGCAGTAATTATCATTATTTCTTTAATGCACCCTAGGCGCCTTGCTTCAACCAACATCCTAGCTAATCTTGGATCAATTGGTAATTGTGCTAAAATTTTACCTATTTCAGTTAAATGATATCTATTCTGTATGGTATAAATTGCCCCAAGTTCTTCTAATAAGCGAAGTCCATCACGAATATATTTTGAATCAGGTTTTTCAACAAAAGGAAAAGCGGCAATATCGCCTAAGCCTAATGATGTCATTTGTAATATTACTGAAGCCAAATTGGTTCGCAATATTTCGGGTTCGGTAAATTTGGGGCGAGATAAAAAATCTTGTTCATCATATAAACGTATGCAGATACCATTAGATGTTCGTCCACAACGTCCTTTACGCTGATTGGCAGAGGCTTGTGATATTGGTTCAATAGGTAAACGTTGAACTTTAGTTCGGTAACTATAACGACTAATTCTGGCTAATCCCGAATCGATCACATATTTAATGCCTGGAACGGTTAATGATGTTTCTGCCACATTAGTAGCAAGGACAATTCGACGTTTAGTATGTGATTGAAAAATTCGATTTTGTTCTGATGCTGATAACCTTGCATATAATGGCAAAATATCCGTATGACGAAGTTCTAACTTATTAAGTGTATCGGCAAGATCTCGAATTTCTCGTTCTCCTGTTAAAAAGATTAATATATCCCCAAGACTTTCAGTTGATAATTCATCAATGGCATCTATAATCGGTTGAAAATCACAACTTTTATCATTATTATCATCTTCTTTCAGGATTGGGGGACGATATCTAACCTCGACAGGATAGGTACGACCCGATACTTCAATAATCGGAGCCTCATTGAAGTGTTTAGAAAAACGTTCCACATCAATAGTCGCTGATGTTATTATGACTTTTAAGTCTGGGCGTTTAGATAATAATTGCTTAAGATAGCCTAAAATAAAATCAATATTCAAACTGCGTTCATGAGCTTCGTCAATAATAATAGTATCATATTGTAGTAAGAGTTTATCTTTCTGAATTTCAGCAAGCAATATACCATCGGTCATTAATTTAATCAGGGTTGTGTCACTGACATGATCGGAAAATCTTACTTTAAAACCAACTAACTGCCCTATTTCTGTTTTTAGCTCTTCAGCGATACGATTAGCTACTGAACGTGCCGCTAATCGTCTTGGTTGAGTATGACCAATATAGCCTTTCACGCCTAAGCCTAATTCTAAACAGATTTTGGGAATTTGTGTTGTTTTTCCCGAGCCAGTTTCACCAGCAATTATAATCACTTGATTATGTTTAATAGCATCATAAATTTCTTGTTTTTTTTCAATTACAGGCAAATTTTGGGGAAAAACAATATTTTTCGGTAACGATTCTATTCTGCATTGATAATGTAAGTTAGCATCTTGTATGGCAGAATCTATATCAGCTATAGTTTGACTTTTCTTAGCTAATTTTATTATTTTATGCTTATTTAGGAAAGTCATTGAGTCAAGATTTTTTAATTGCTGTTGAGATAGCATAGCGTGTCAAATATTTTAATTAAAGTCTCATTAATGCCTAATTATAACAAACTTAACCTATTATTAGGAGTTCAAATGAAAAAAACGTTTTTGTTAACTGCTCTATTTACGGCTTCACTGGCTTTATCAGGATGTAGTGACTCAAGTACTTTACAAGAGACCGATCTCATGCACCACCGTTTTGTACTCACAAAAGTAAATGGTCAAGATATTCCGTTAGATGATCAAGCAGAGCTTATATTTGGGGAAAATATGACAATTACAGGTAAAATGTGTAACCATTTTTCTGGTAAAGTTACTTTAGACAACGGTAGCATAAAAGGTAGTGGTATTGTGATGACTAAAATGCTTTGTAATGATGATCAATTAAATCAATTAGATTATATTATTGAGAACTTAATTACTGAAGGTACAAAAATCAATTTAAAAAATAATCAACTAACCTTAAAAAATAACAATAATGAACTAATTTATCAACTTAAAGACTTAATGTAAGCCAAATGTTTA
>NZ_LZHR01000045.1:0-8244 GCF_001690675.1 Gilliamella sp. Occ4-3 | reverse complement strand
CCCTGTTTTGCGTTCAACTAATGTCACCAATGCTTGCTTGTCTTTACGGCTAATAATCGTATCTCCCTCCCAATGTCCTCGCGTTTTCCGGCTTTCTACATAACTTGGACGTTGTTTAATTGACCGTTTATATCGGCGGTCTCCTTCTTTAATACTCGGTGCCTTACAATGCCTATAGGCTTTGCCTTTTCGTCTTAGATAAGGTTTGAATTGTTCATAGCGCGCTTTATTTTGATAAAGATAGTTATAGATTGATTGGACGCTGACTTTCTTTAAACGTGCAGCAATCTGCTCTGGGCTGTAATAAAGCATGAGGTATTTTTCAACTTGGCGCCATACCGAAGACTCTATTGGCTTACCATTACCGCTGTTTTTTCGCCTTTTCCTAGCTAGGGTTACCGCATCATGTGCTTGATAGGCTTGATTAGGTTTTGAGTTTCTTTTTATCTCTCGACTTATTGTCGAAGGATGTCTATTAAGTAGCTGGGCTATCTCTTTTTTATTCTTTCCGGCTTGTAATAATACGAAAATCTGGTATCTTTCCTTCCTAGAAAGGTGATTATAATACATAGCAATCTCCAAACTGTGGTGGTGCGAAGGTGCTAGTATAAATCACCTTTCTACTTTCTTCACTCCACCGTGTTTAAAATTGCACTTCATGTTTGAATCCAGGATTGAATAAAAATATTTAATTAATACATTAAACATTTATGCATTGTTCAAATATAGTATCTTGTAATGTAGGGGATTGAGCTTGTTTTTTAGCTATAATGTCACAACGCTCGTTTTCAATGTGCCCAGCATGCCCTTTTACCCAAATCCATTCAATCTTATGAATCTGCACTAATTCATCTAGTCTTTTCCATAAGTCGACATTTTTTACTGGTTGTTTGTTGGCGGTCCTCCAACCATTTTTTTTCCAACTATGTATCCAATTGATGATTCCATTTCGCAAATATTGACTATCAGAATATAACTCAATTTGACAAGGCTGCTTTAATTGCTCTAAAGCAACAATTGCAGCTAATAATTCCATACGATTATTCGTAGTTTTAAAAAAACCTTCTGATAATATTTTTTCGTTTGTTTTATATTTTAAAATTGCAGCATAACCACCAGGACCTGGGTTACCTAGGCAAGAGCCATCAGTATATATTTCAATTTTTTTTAACATCTTTTTAATTTCATTTATGACTTTTAAATTTTTTGTTAATTTATTTACTGTAATTCTGTGACTTAAGTAAATTAAGGACTATATTAATTTTTGAATGTATCAACTTTAAGAAATTTTGGTGCTAGACTATACCATTAAATAAAAGTTTTTCCCAACGATTGATATAAAAGAGAAGAAAGTGATCCATAATTCTACACGACTAATTGTATTAGATACTGAAACGACAGGTATGAACCAAGAAGGCAATAATCATTATGAAGGACATAAGATTATTGAAATTGGTGCTGTTGAAATTGTTAATCGACGTTTAACTGGTAACCATTTTCATGTTTACATAAACCCCGAACGCTTAATTGATGAAGATGCATTTAAAGTGCATGGAATCAGTGATGATTTTGTTAAAGATAAACCTATTTTTAAAAATGTTGCTCACGATTTTATTAAATTTATAGATGGTGCCGAGTTAATTATCCATAATGCATCATTTGACGTAGGTTTTATGGATTATGAATTTCGTCTTTGTGGTCTGGATTTTAAAACAGCTGATCATTGTATTATTACTGATACCTTGGCTATGGCAAGGCGTTTGTTTCCAGGTAAACGTAATAATTTAGATGTGTTATGTGAACGTTATCAGATAGATAATTCCCACCGAACATTGCATGGTGCATTATTAGATGCTGAGATTTTAGCTGAAGTTTATTTAGCTATGACAGGTGGGCAAACGACATTGTCTTTTAGTTCTGAAGATAATAACTCATCTTTATCAGAATCTAATTCAATTAAAAGAGTAGAACGTAATGGTGTGCCTTTGAAAGTAATCAGAGCCACAGGACATGAACTTTCTGAACATGAGATTATTTTAAAAAAAATTGACAAAAAAAGTGGGGGAGCATTGTGGAATATAAATTAATGATTGTTTTGTATTCAATTGATCGTATATTTTAAAAATTTTATTGACGAGAATAAAAATAATCTTTAATATCACGCCTACTTTAACGTTTCGACGTTAAAGCTATCAAATAAAGCGGAGCGGTAGTTCAGTTGGTTAGAATACCTGCCTGTCACGCAGGGGGTCGCGGGTTCGAGCCCCGTCCGTTCCGCCAATTCAAATTTTCTAATTACACTTTTATAATATTATTAACATCGCCATACCTGTATTGAATTAAATACTTAAACCTTTCTAATTCACATTTAATAATGTTTAAAAAATGGCTTTTTATAATTATAGGTAGTGCTTTATTTTTATTGGGGACAGTTAGTATTCTCGTGCCACCTCTACCAACAGTGCTTTTTTATTTATTAACGACCTATTTTTTAAACAATATCTCAGATCGTCTTTATAGCTATTTTACTGATAATCATTACTATCAAACTTATATATAAAAAAGAAAGCAACAAAAATAAATTTGTTTGAAATGTTAGCAATGTTTTAATTGTATTGTAAATACCTTTTATTTTATTATTTTAGGAAAAATTAAGAATGCAGTAGGGTATATAGGCAGTAAAAAATTACAGGGTAAGTTACCCTGTAACAAATGTGAGCCTAGCTGTAAATAATTTTATTTAAGATTTTTCTTAATTTCTATAGCAAGCATTGGGTTCCACATGGCACCTGTAGCACTCATCACCGCATCGGCGCCATTATCAATAAACTGACGATAATGTTCACTAGAACTAACACCACCAACACCAACAATAGCAAATTTTAGCTCCATTTCTTTTCGATATTTAGCTAATCTACTTACCATATCTAAACCAGCCCAACGAATTGCATTGCCACAGACACCGCCTTCTTTTCTATTTTCACCTAAGGCAGGATTACCTTTAGCATCAACTGGTTTAGCGGACAGTGTGTTAATTGTACTTAAGCCGTCGATAATAGAACCGACACGAGTCAATAAAGAAACGATCCTTTCATCATCCGGGAAATAGGCTAGTTTTAAAATAAGTGGGCGATCAGGAACAGCTATTTTAATAGCGTTAACAATTCGTTCGACTTTATCTATATCAAAGCAAAGTAGTTTACTTGTTCCTTCGTTTGGGCAACTTAAATTTGCTTCAAGAATAGGCGCATTGGTTTCTCTAACTAATTTTGCAGCTAAAGCATAATCGTTTTCTATTTCTTTATTGCTTTGCGTTCCTTGAAAACTACCAATTACATATTGTCCATGACCTGCAGATTTTACTGCATCAGCCATATCTGGTTGCCAAATATCTGGTGAAAAAGAAGGAACCCCAAAAGAGTTGGTAATTGATAGAGGTTGATTGTAAGCAGTATCAGCTAATACTGTATCTAAATTACACGATAATTTACCTTTAGGATGAACTGATAATACATTCGGTAATGGATGGCATTTATGTAGTTTTGTTCGAACTGTTTTATATACGCATAAATCAAATCCATAGGCAAATGCGGCTTTAATGTAGTTTGCATTCAATAAAGGACCTGCCGGTATACCAAATGGTAAATTAACGTCATGGTTTAAAAATTTTGAAGATTTTGTTGGGATTTGCTCAGCTTTATCTAATTGTGTAAAAAGCCCAAATGGTCCTTGAGCATAATTATCTTCGTAGCTTATAGAAGGATTATAAAAAGGTGTTAAAGATTCCATACTATCTCCTGGTCATGCATGTTCTTAAAGTGAAGTTGGGTATTAAGTTGTAATAAAAATAAAATGAATAAGGTTTTAGAGCCAAAAAAAATCCTCCATAAGGAGGATTAAGAAATAGGAACAATAGAGAGTAGAAAGATGGGTAGATTCAGAACTGCCAATTGGAATTAAAGACATCAAGTTATTCTCTATTGTGTAAATTTGTACACATTTTATCTAAATAAAATTAAAGTTCAATATAAAAATCATAAAAATATTTAACTAAATAAAAAGGTTATAGTATTTTTTTCTAGATTTTAAATCATAGATCCGCCAATATAATCTCTCTAAAATACCCAAAATAAGCATGATCTTATCCTATTTATCGTGATAATTTTATAATTGCTTAATAACACTAAAAAAATTTCTGTCTAAAAAATGATACTTGTTGTTATTAATATAGATAATCCATGTGGAGAGTAACTATTGTTAATGTTATCATAATTAAAAAGCTTAAATACTAGTGAGTAGGTATATAAAAATGAAAAATGAACATATTTTTAGTCCGATAACTCTACCTAATGGCGTTGAACTAAAAAATCGTATAATGATGGCCCCAATGACAACTTGTTCTGGTTTTTATGATGGTTCAGTTACTCAAGATCTAATTGAATATTATCGTGTACGATCTGGTGAAATAGGGACAATTATTGTTGAATGTGGATTTGTTGATAATAAAGGATTAGCTTTTCCTGGTGCAATTGGTTTAGATAGTGATGACAAAATTGAAGGATTAGCAAAGATTGCGAAGGCAATCAAAGAAAAAGGCTCCAAAGCAGTAATTCAAGTTTACCATGGAGGGCGAATGGTTGAGCCAAAATTAATTGGTGGACAATCGCCTGTGGGGCCAAGTGCAATAGCAGCACCACGCCCTGGTGCAGCAACACCAGTAGCACTAAGCGCTGATGAAGTCGATGAAATGATCGAAAAATTTGGCCAAGCAGTGCGACGCGCTATCCAAGCTGGATTTGATGGTGTTGAAATTCATGGTGCAAATACTTATCTTATTCAACAATTCTATTCACCAAATTCAAATCAACGAGATGATAAGTGGGGGGGAAGTCGTGATAATCGTACTCAATTCCCTTTAGCCGTCTTAGATATCACTCATAATATGGTAAAGCAATATGCATCCCCAGAGTTTATCGTTGGTTATCGTTTTTCTCCAGAAGAATTAGAAATTCCAGGCATTTGTTTTGATGACACAATGTATTTGCTTGAAAAATTGGCCCTAAAAGGGCTTGATTATGTCCATTTCTCAATGGGAACAACGCTTAGACCATCGATTGTTGATACTCAAGATCCAACTCCATTAATTAAAAAATTTGTTGCGACGCGTTCACCAATTTTATCAAAAATTCCTGTTGTAGGTGTTGGTAATGTTGTTAACCAAAGTGATTTGGATAGTGCCATCGACAATGGCTATGACTTAGTTGCGGTTGGTCGAGCTTGCATTGCTTATCCTGATTGGATTAGCCGCATAAAGAAAGGTGAAAAACTAGAGCTATTTATCAATAGTGATAAACGTGAAGATCTGAATATCCCAGAACCTTTATGGCATTTTTCTCTCGTTGAAAGTTTAATTCGTGATGTGAATCTTAATATTAAAAAATTCAAACCGGGAAATTATCAAGAAAAAGTTAATGACGAATCTTACGAATTCCTTATTAATGTGGAATTAGCTAAAGACTTTATAAAAGACATGGAATTGGTAAATGCTAAAGAGTTTGATAGTAACGTTCTAGATAATTTTTCGATCATTAAAAATAGAATTATTGATTCAAATAGCCCTCATGTTGATACCATTTCTGGCGCAACAACTCAATGCGAAGCCTTCAAAAAAGCTGTGACCAAAGCAATAGCCAAATCTAACAAAGAAGCGATTCTTGCGGAAGGTGGTGATCCTAATGACCAATCTTTTGATGTTGTGGTTGTTGGTAGTGGTGGTGCAGGGCTTACTGCTGCGATCCAAGCTCATGATTTTGGTGCAAATGTGGTTATTGTTGAACAAATGTCTGTAATTGGCGGTAATACCAATAAAGCTTCAGCTGGTATGAATGCGGCAGAAACCAAATTCCAAAAACTCAAAGGTATTACAGATAGTAAAGAACTCTTTTACAACGAAACGATGACAGGCGGAAAAAATAAAAATAACCCTGATTTATTACATTATTTTGTTGAAAATGCACCAAATGCCATTGATTGGTTAGATGAAAATGGTATTGAATTAAGTGGTATTACAACAACTGGTGGAATGAGTATTGATCGAACTCACCGTCCTGAAAGTGGTGCTGCAGTAGGTGGTTTCTTAATTAGTGGCCTAGTTAAAAACATCAATAAGCGTGGTATTGATGTTATGCTTGATACTGTAGTTACTGAAATTATGACAGAAAATAATAAAGTGGTTGGTGTTAAAGTTTCAGAAGAAGATGGCTCAAATCACGTAATAAAAACAAAAGTAGTTATTATTGCAACTGGTGGGTTTAGTGCCAATACCACAATGGTTGAAAAATATCGACCCGATCTTAAAGGTTTTGTCACCACTAATCACAAAGGTGCTACTGGTTCAGGCATTATGTTATTGGAAAAACTTGGTGCAGGAACCGTTGATATGGGAGAGATTCAAATCCACCCAACGGTTGAACAAACAACATCTTATTTAATATCTGAATCGATTCGAGGTGGAGGCGCAATACTTGTATCACAAAATGGTCAACGATTCGTTAATGAACTTGATACAAGGGATAAAGTTTCAGCTGAGATTATAAAATTACCTGAGCACTATGCTTATATCCTATTTGATCAGCAAGTCCGTAATGAAAACAAAGCAGTGGAAGAATATGTTTCAAATGAACTTGTATCACAAGCAAATACCATAGAAGAATTAGCACAAAAATTATCAATTGATACTAATACATTAACTAAAACTGTAAAGCGTTATAATCAGTTTGCTATTACCAAACAAGACGAGGATTTTGGTCGAACAACAGGTATACGTCATCCAATAGAAAAAGGTCCTTTCTATGCAATAAAGATCGCACCGGGCGTTCACCATACCATGGGTGGAGTGACAATCAACACCCAAACACAAGTCCTAGATGCTAATAAAAATATCATCCAAGGAGTCTTTGCCGCAGGCGAAGTCGTTGGCGGTGTACATGGTGCTAACCGTATTGGTGGCAATGCTGTTGCAGATATCATTATTTTTGGTAGGCAAGCGGGTAAAAAGGCTGCTGATTATATTAAAAATTAAATTATTACAACTAGCTGAGCTTGTTTAATATGGTATGTTCGAGATATGAATATTCTCAAACTTTAATGGGAACAACGGTTTCATTAACCCTTTTAGAGCCTAATGAAGCCGTTGCACACACTGTTTTTCAAATTATAAAAATGCTTGAGGATAAATTGACTGTTAACCGGCTATTTTCAGAAGTTATGTCAATTAATTTAGCTGCGGGTAAACACCCAGTGACAGTGAGTCGACCTATTTTTTCCCTAATTGAACAAGCTCAAAAAGTCAGTCTTTATTTCAATAGTTGCTTTAATTTTGCTATTGGTCCATTAGTTAAGCTTTGGAAGATTGGTTTCCAAGGTTATCAAGTACCATCTGCTGAATTAATAAAACAACAACTATTGTTAATTGATCCTAAAAATGTCGAACTTGATACAAACACACATTCCGTTTTTTTAAAAAAAACTGGAATGGAAATTGATTTAGGTGCAATTGCTAAAGGGTATGTTGCTGATATCGTCAAATTGGTTTTACTCGAAAATCAAGTGTATCAAGGTATTATTAACTTAGGTGGAAATGTATTAACTTTAGGTGAGTGTTTAACAGAACAAAGTGGCTATTGGAATATAGGATTAAGAAAACCGTTTTCAACTAGTGATGAGCTGTCTGGGGTTATTAAAGTTAAAAATAAATCAGTTGTGACATCGGGAATTTATGAACGCTTTTTTATGCAAAATAATAAACTTTATCATCACATATTTAATCCCAAAACAGGCTATCCGTTGGACAACGAACTTGAAAGTGTGACAATAATTTCAGATTCTTCATTGGAAGGCGATATTTATTCGACTGTTTTTTATGGATGGGGGATTGAGAAAAGTACGGCGTATTTGCGAAAGAATCAAAATTTATCAGCCATATTTTTGCTAAAAAATAAAACTATAGCATTAATAAATCCTGATAACTTTAGTTTTCAAAAAACAGATACTCAATACACTATAAAAATAGATTAATTATTCAATTTGCAATAAACACAATTTTAGTTAATGATATAATTTTATTGGTTTTTTTATGAGTTCTGTTTTTGTGTAAATGACTTAATATATAATTATGTTCACTAAAAACATTCAGGTGGATTATTGATTTTATTGAATTTTTTGATTATGCAAACATGAGCAATT
>NZ_LZHR01000044.1:0-32460 GCF_001690675.1 Gilliamella sp. Occ4-3 | reverse complement strand
AAAACAACGTCCAAGTTATGTAGAAAGCCGGAAAACGCGAGGACATTGGGAGGGCGATACGATTATTAGCCGTAAAGACAAGCAAGCATTGGTGACATTAGTTGAACGCAAAACAGGGCTAGTATTAATTGGGCGCCTCAATCAACGTACCGCCTCCGAAACGAGAGATATGATAATAAAATTGCTAACGCCGTTTAAAAAAATGGTTAAAAGCATCACCTTTGATAATGGAACCGAATTTAATTATCATCATGCTATTGAGCATTATTTAAATACTACCGTATACTTTGCGGAGCCTTATAAAAGCAGGCAAAGAGGCACAAATGAAAACACCAATGGCTTAATACGTCAGTTTATACCTAAGTCAGCGGCCATTTCATTAGTTGACGACAAACAGATAAAGAAAATACAATATCTATTGAACACACGCCCAAGAAAACGGCATAAGTTTAAAAGCCCTGCCGATTTTTATTCTAAGGAGTTAAGAAGAATTGCACTTCATGGTGTAATCTAGGTTACAGGAAAAATAAAATGAAACAATATCAAACAGATCTAGCTTCACTCATGTTACGAATTGCCTTGGGTGTCATGTTCTTGGCGCACGGTTTTACTAAACTACTCGTCTTTACTCCCTCAGGTACTGCGCAATATTTTCAATCACTTGGCTTTCCTTGGTTCATTGGTTATTTAGCCATTATGTTTGAAATTGGCGGCGGTTTGTTATTGCTTTTAGGTATTTTAACCCGCATTGTTAGTTTATTGGCAGTGATTCAAATGATTGTTATTACATTTATTCACTCAGTGAATGGTTGGTCATTTAGTAACGCAGGTGGCGGTTGGGAATATCCTGCCTTTATGGCGCTAACAGCACTCAGTTTAGCATTGCTAGGAAGTGGTCGCTTTAGTGTATTAGCTAAATATTTGGCGTATTAGAGGGGGAGATATTAGTTGTTTTTTTGACAAAACAGTTGAATAAAAACCTCAATAAAATAAATACTTTTTCTGACTGATCTTTACTTAGGGTTGAGTGGGTTAGAAGAGTAAAAGGCTCGGTTTGTGATCGAGCCAATTTAGATTGTTTATAATTATGTTATCGCTTTTTTGGCATCCATTATCCATAATCATTTAATTACAATGCTATAATTTATAAAATAGCCAGTTTGGTTTGAACAAACATTTCACAACTTACAACCGATGCAAAATTGGTTAAGGCAGACATAAAGTTGTTATGTACCACTTGGGATGGAATCGTTTTACCATCAAATTCGAGATCACAAGTTGTACAAGCATCGTGGATTAATATCGGTTGATAACCTAGTTCGGATGCGTGACGTGTTGTTGAGTCAACACACATATGGCTCATCATTCCACAAATAACCATCTGCTGGATCTGTTCTTGTTGTAATTTTTTTTGTAGCTCAGTTTGATAAAAACTATTAGGGAATGTTTTTTTGACAAGATACTCATGCAAGTTACCAAGCGGTAACAAACTTGGATGAATTTCAGCGCCTAAACTTCCGTTAGCAAAAAAATCCGCATGAGGATCAGACTTTATATGCTGAATATAAAAGATCGGTAATTGTTGTGCTCTAAAGTGTTTTTGTAGTTTTAAGGTATTTTGTAAAGTTAATTCTGTATTGTTTAAAGTAAATTTACCCGTTGGGAAATAGTCATTTTGTACGTCGATAATTATTAACCCTTGTTTCATTGTTTTGTCCTTAAATTATGTTTGAGTTGATAATTATGCGATAATTACGCTATCTGTTACATAATGAATTGAAAGTATTATTACTTACCTACTTTCAAAATGAAAAAGATAAACAAGTATGGATAAAAAAGATCGCGCTATTTTAGATGAACTTAAAAAAAATAGTCGTCAATCATGGAAAGAAATTGGCGAAAAAGTATATTTGTCAGGACAGGCTGTTGGACAGCGAGTTCAAGAATTGTATGATAATCATATTATTGAAAAATTTACTATTAAAGAAAAAACAAATCAGCTTCAGTTTATAACGATTTATATGAATTCAAATCAATTCACCTCGTTCGAAAACATGGTCATGTCGTTTAAAGAAATCATCGAATTTTATAAAATCACAGGCGATGGGTGTTATTTTATAAAAAGTGAATTTACAGACCAAAACTTACCACATTTTTTAGACAAACTTGAGCTTTATTGCCGTTATAAAGTTAGTCATCAGTCAAAAGTGATTAAATAACGCTATTTTAAAAATTTACACCTAAACTTGTTGACTCTTTTTTGTATAAAGATTTTTTACATAAAAAACAAAAAAAAGTTGCGAGCATGTAAATTCTGTTATATTTTGTTCAGTAGCTTTAATTATCAACTCAGTTAAAGGTTTTTTATTTTTATGAATTGTTTTTGCGTTTTTATTACTAATGCTATTAGTACACATCATCATCACCATCATTCCTGAATAGTCTTCGGGCAATTGGTGCTGGAAGACTTTGGTCTTCCGGTGATGTCGCAAAAGCAAGCAGAAACCCTCGGAAGATCAAACTTCCGAGGGTTTTTTGTTTGTAGTTTATAAATTTTTAGATAACTTTGGAGAAAGATATGTTGGATAATTCGCGTTTACGCATTGCTATGCAAAAGTCAGGTCGATTAAGTGACGAATCAAAAAAGTTACTTGCCCAATGTGGTATTAAAATTAATCTTCAAGAACAGCGTTTGATCGCTTTTGCTGAAAATATGCCCATTGATATCTTGCGTGTTCGTGACGACGATATCCCCGGACTGGTTATTGATGGCGTTGTCGATATTGGGATTGTCGGCGAAAATGTTTTAGAAGAGGAAGTATTAGATAGGCAGGCCGAAGGCGAAGATCCACAATTTAAAAAATTGCGCAGTTTAGATTTTGGTGGCTGTCGGTTGTCGATCGCAGCACCTCGTGATTTTGAGTATACAGGACCAGAATGTTTAAATGATTTGCGCATTGCCACCACTTACCCTCACCTGCTCCGCCGTTATCTTGCTCAATATAATGTTAACTTTAAAACCTGTTTGCTGAATGGTTCGGTCGAAGTTGCCCCTCGAGCAGGGCTTGCCGATGTAATTTGTGATTTGGTTTCGAGTGGTGCAACGCTTGAGGCCAATGGACTAAAAGAGATCGAAGTTATCTATAAATCAAAAGCCTGCTTAATTCAACGTCAAGGCGAAATGTCACCAATAAAACAGGCGTTAATCGATAAAATCATGACACGCATTCAAGGCGTTATTCAAGCTCGTGAATCCAAATATATTATGCTCCACGCCCCTACTGAGGTGTTAGATGATATTGTTGCGCTATTGCCGGGTGCCGAAAATCCAACCATTTTACCGTTAACAGGCGAGCAAAATCGTGTTGCGCTACATATGGTGAGTAGTGAATCTCTTTTTTGGGAAACCATGGAAAAATTAAAAACATTAGGCGCAAGTTCAATTCTTGTATTACCAATTGAAAAAATGATGGAGTAATAATATGAAACTCTCTTATTGGCAACAATGTGCTGACGATCAACGCAGGAAACTACTGACTCGCCCTGCAATTAATGCTTCAGATTCGATTAGCAAGGCAGTAGCCGATATTTTGGCACAAGTAAAACAGCACGGCGATGAGGCTTTAAAGGTTTTAAGTCGCAAATTTGATAAAGTCCAAATTGAGCAAATAAAGCTTACAAAAGAAGACATAAAAGCCGCCGCAAATCGTGTTAATCCTGAATTAAAACAAGCCATGCAATTAGCGGTTGCCAACATTGAAAAATTCCACCAAGCGCAAGCCTATCAACCTATTACGGTTGAAACAATGGCAGGCGTAAAATGTCAGTTAGTTACTCGTCCTATTGATTCGGTTGGGCTTTATATTCCAGGCGGTTCTGCCCCTTTATTGTCTACGGTGTTAATGCTTGCAACACCAGCTAAAATTGCGGGTTGTCGTCAAGTTATTTTATGTTCACCACCGCCCATTGCTGACGAAATTTTATATGCGGCACAATTATGTGGTGTTAGCGAGGTTTATCAATTAGGCGGTGCACAAGCCATTGGCGCAATGGCACTAGGTACCGAATCGGTTCCTAAAGTTGATAAGATCTTTGGTCCAGGCAATGCCTATGTTACCGAGGCTAAACGACAAGTTAGCCAGCGACTTGATGGCGCTGCAATTGATATGCCAGCAGGTCCGTCTGAAGTGCTCGTGATTGCGGATAGTTCAGCAAATCCTGCTTTTATTGCTGCCGATCTTTTGTCGCAAGCTGAACATGGTCCTGATTCACAAGTTATTTTGTTAACACCTGATGAAAAAATAGCACAAGCAGTATCGATTGAAGTCGATAAGCAACTTACGCAACTATCGCGCCAAAATATCGCTAAAAAAGCATTACAAGAAAGTCGCCTTATTGTAACTAAAGATTTGGATGAATGTGTTGCTATTAGCAATCGCTATGGTCCAGAACACTTAATTATTCAAACTGCGAATGCGGATGAATTAGTTGAGCAAATTACTAGTGCTGGCTCGATCTTCTTGGGTGATTGGTCACCGGAGTCAGCAGGTGATTATGCATCAGGAACCAATCATGTATTACCAACTTATGGTTATACAGCCACATATTCTAGTCTTGGGCTTGCTGATTTTCAAAAACGTATGACGGTGCAAAAATTAACACCAGAAGGATTAAAAGCAATAGGTAATGCCGTTGAGCTTATGGCAGAGGCTGAACAACTAACCGCTCATAAACAAGCAGTTAGTCTTCGTCTATCAGTATTAAATTCAACAAATCAAAAGTAGGTGGCTAAAATGGATACCAATAAATTAGTTCGAAAAAATGTTCAGCAATTAACACCTTATCAATCTGCTCGGCGAATTGGTGGTCAAGGCGATGTGTGGCTAAATGCAAACGAGTATCCCGTTGCTCCACATTTTGACTTGACCGATCAAACCTTAAACCGTTATCCAGAACCACAGCCTGAAAAAGTAATTCAGCGTTATGCACAATATGCAGGGGTTAAAACTGAACAAGTGCTTGTTAGCCGAGGAGCTGATGAGGCCATTGAGCTTTTAATGCGTGCATTTTGTGAGCCTGAAAAAGACAGCATTTTGTACTGTCCACCAACTTATGGTATGTACCAAGTAAGTGCTGAGACATTAGGTATTAAAACCAAAACTGTGCCAACCACTTCTGATTGGCAGCTTGATCTTGAGGGTATAAAACAAAATATTGATACTGTAAAACTAATTTATGTCTGTTCACCAAATAATCCGACCGGTAATTTAATCGATTCTGATGATATCAAAGCTTTACTTAATATTGCCAAAGATCGTGCTTTGGTCATTATTGACGAGGCTTATATTGAGTTTTCGCCTGAATCTAGTGTTGTTAGTTGGCTTAATGACTATCCTCACTTGGTGATTTTACGAACATTATCCAAAGCCTTTGCTTTGGCTGGATTACGTTGCGGTTTCACCATTGCTAATGAACCTGTGATCGAAGCCTTACAGAAGGTTATTGCACCATACCCTCTAGCAACCCCTGTTGCTGATATTGCAGCTCAAGCATTGAGTATAGATGGTGTGAATACCATGAAGCTACATGTGGTAAATTTAAATAATCAAAAGGAAAAATTTGCCAATTTACTTCGACAATTGCCAATTGTCGAAAAAGTTTATCCAAGTTATTCCAACTATTTGTGTGTTAAATTTCAACATGATAAAGATGTATTTAATATTTTATGGCGCCAAGGAATTATTTTACGAGATCAAAGTAGATCTATTGGGCAACAAAATATTATTCGTATTACCATTGGAACCCAAGCCGAGTGCGAGGCAGTCATTTCTGCGCTCAAAACAATTAAATAGGAGTAAAAATGTTACAAAAGTACTTATTTATTGATCGAGATGGCACACTAATTACTGAACCTCCGGTTGATTTTCAGGTTGATCAGTTTAAAAAATTGGCTTTTGAACCTAATGTGATCCCTTCCCTACTCAAGCTACAAACTGCGGGATACCATTTAGTGATGGTCACCAATCAAGATGGGCTCGGGACTAGTAGCTATCCACAGGCTGATTTTGATGGTCCACACAATTTGATGATGCAGATTTTTAAATCGCAAGGTGTTAATTTTGAGGATGTCTTAATTTGCCCACACTTTCCAGAAGATAATTGTGAGTGTCGTAAGCCGAAAATCCAATTAGTTTTGCCATATCTTACTAGTGGTAAATTAGATAAACAAAACAGTTATGTTATTGGTGACAGGGTCACAGATATTCAATTGGCTGAAAACATGCAAATCCAAGGATTACGATATCATCCTGAAAATTTAAATTGGGACGAAATCGCCCAACGATTAACCACTAAAGATCGTTATGCAAAAGTTGAACGCAATACCAAAGAAACTAAAATACTTGTTGAAGTGTGGCTTGATCGCCAAGGTGGCAGTCAAATTAATACTGGAATTGGTTTTTTTGATCATATGCTCGATCAAATTGCGACTCATGGTGGAATTAAACTCAATATCCAAGTTGATGGTGATTTACATATTGATGATCATCATACCATAGAAGATACTGGACTAGCTTTAGGAGAGGCTCTAAAAATAGCACTCGGTGATAAACGTGGTATTACCCGTTATGCCTCTGTTATCCCTATGGACGAGTGTTTGGCCAGATGTGCAATAGATATTTCAGGACGCCCTTATCTAAAATTTAAAGCAGAGTTTACTCACCCTAAAGTTGGCGATATGAGCACGCAAATGGTAGAACATTTCTTTTACTCAATAAGTTATGCTATGGCTATTACATTGCATATTGAAACAGAAGGCGATAATGATCATCATAAAGTAGAAAGTTTATTTAAAGCTTTTGCTAGAACATTAAAACAAGCCATCAAAATTGAAAGTGACCGATTACCAAGCTCAAAAGGAGTGCTATAAATGAAGATTGTCATCCTCGATACTGGCTGTGCTAATCTATCTTCGGTCAAATATGCCGTGCAACGATTAGGTTATGATCCAATAATTAGCCTTGACCCTGATATCGTGCTCAGCTCAGATAAGTTGTTTTTACCTGGAGTAGGATCCGCAAGTTCAGCAATGGAAAAATTAAAAGAGCGTCATTTAGTTGAACTTATCAAAGTCTGTACTCAACCTGTATTAGGGATCTGCCTTGGTATGCAACTTTTAGCCGATTATAGTACCGAAGGACATGTTAACACATTGGGAATTATTCACGAAAAAGTTAGAGAAATTCCTAATTGTGGTTTACCTTTACCACATATGGGGTGGAATCAGGTTTCACCTAGAGCCGGTCATCATCTATTTCGAGATATTCCTGATGATGCTTATTTTTACTTTGTACATGGATACGCGATGCCATTATGCTCAGCAACAATAGCAGAAACCAATTACGGCGAAAGCTTTACCGCAGCCGTACAAAAAGAAAACTTTTACGGCGTGCAATTTCATCCCGAGCGTTCTGGCTTAGCCGGTGCAAAATTGCTAAAAAACTTTTTGGAGATGTAACTATGACAGCTTTTCCAATAATCATTCCTGCACTTGATTTAATCGATGGTTCCGTTGTGCGATTACATCAAGGTGATTATAAGCAAAAACGTGATTATGGCAACGATCCACTTTTACGCTTACAGGATTATGAAAAACAAGGTGCTAAACTGTTACATCTTGTTGATTTAACAGGTGCGAAAGATCCCAAAAAACGCCAAATTTTGCTAATACAAACTCTGATTAATGGTGTGCAAATACCAGTTCAAGTTGGTGGAGGAATTCGTACTGAAAAAGATATACAATCATTGCTATCTGCCGGCGCTGCTCGCATAGTAATTGGTTCGACAGCTATTAAGCACCCCGAATTGGTCAAACAGTGGTTTTCAAAATATGGTGCAGAAAGGCTAGTATTGGCTCTTGATGTTCGCATTGACAACCAAGGAAATAAATATGTCGCTATTCATGGGTGGCAAGAAGATTCCTGTCAGACACTAGAACAAGTGATTGATGATTACCTTCCTTATGGCTTAAGGCATGTATTGTGTACAGATATTTCCAAAGATGGCACACTCAGTGGATCAAACGTTAAGTTGTATCAAGAAATTAGTCGTAAATACCCACAGATTGCTTTTCAAGCGTCTGGCGGAATTGGTCAATTGAGTGATGTCAAAGCACTGAAAGACAGTGGTGTTAAAGGTGTCATTGTTGGCCGTGCTTTACTTGAAGAAAAATTTACAGTTCAGGAGGCAATTTCATGTTGGTCAAAAGAATAATTCCCTGTTTAGATGTTCGCGATGGACAAGTGGTTAAAGGTGTACAATTTCGTAATCATGAAATTATTGGAGACATAGTCCCCTTAGCAAAAAAATATGCAGAAGAAGGCGCAGATGAGCTCGTTTTTTATGATATCACCGCTTCGTCAGATGGTCGTGTTGTCGATAAAAGTTGGATTGCAAAAATTGCCGAAGTGATTGATATCCCTTTTTGTGTTGCTGGTGGTATTAAAACGGTTGAAGATGCAGGTCAAATATTAACCTTTGGAGCTGATAAAATTTCGATTAATTCCCCTGCCCTTGCTGATCCTAGTTTAATTACACGACTTGCAGATCGTTACGGAGTACAGTGCATTGTAGTTGGCATTGATAGCTGGTATGACAAACAGTCAAACAATTATCATGTTTATCAATTTACTGGTGACGAAAAACGTACCGTTGCCACAAAATGGAACACCCTCGACTGGGTACAGGAGGTACAAAAACGTGGTGCAGGTGAAATTGTTCTTAATATGATGAACCAAGACGGCGTTCGTAATGGATATGATATTATTCAACTAAACGCCGTTCGAGAAGTATGCAACGTGCCACTAATTGCTTCAGGCGGTGCTGGTACTATTGAGCATTTTCTACAGGCATTTAATGAAGCACAAGTTGATGGAGCATTAGCTGCCTCAGTTTTTCATAAACAGATTATTAATATTGGTGAACTTAAACAATATTTGGCACAACATGGAGTAAATATTCGATTATGTTAACGCAAAATTGCAATACCCAATTAGATTTACAACAACTGGATTGGCAAAAAGTGGATAATTTAATGCCAGTCATTATTCAGCATTATGTTTCGGGCGATGTGTTAATGCTTGGCTATATGAATCAAGAAGCGTTAGCACAAACACAAAATAGCGGCAAAGTCACTTTTTATTCACGAACCAAACAGCGCCTTTGGACAAAGGGTGAAACTTCTGGCTATTTTCTTAATGTTGTGAGTATTTCAACTGATTGTGATAATGATACATTATTGATTTTAGTTGATCCAGTTGGCCCAACTTGCCATACCGGCTCAACAAGTTGTTTTGCTTCGACTAAAACCCAATGGGGATTTTTATTTGAATTAGAACAGATAATTGCAGGGCGTAAAAATACCGATCCTAAATCATCATATACCGCAAAACTGTATCATGACGGCACTAAGCGCATAGCCCAAAAAGTGGGAGAAGAAGGCGTTGAAACAGCCCTTGCTGCAACAGTTCATGACAGAGAGGAACTAAAAAATGAATCTGCCGATTTAATTTATCATTTATTAGTTTTACTCCAAGACCAGAATCTGTCTTTACAAGATGTCATTGGTATTTTAAAAGCAAGACATAAATAGTTATAATCCATCCAAAGTGCGAGTTATATCGCACTTTGTTTCAATTTTTTTATTCTCATAAAAAAGATAGAATAAATTAGTAAACTGGTAATTTTACCCCGTTAAACATCGTTAATACTTCGGAATTTTTTTCACATAACATAAGTTTGTCTACAGCTTGTCGATTCAAATGAGCCGAAAACTGACTGATAAAATCATACATATAACTGCGTAAATATAATGAGCGAGGAAAAACAATATAGGTCGTGCTGTAAGGAAAAATATGTCCAGCATTAAGTACAACTAAATCGTCATCTGAAGTATTGATCACCGCCATTTTTGCCACAATACCAACGCCGACACCTAATTTAACATAAGTTTTAATTAACTCAGCATCCGTTGTGCTAAAAACAATATTAGGTGATTGGTTAGCACGCAAGAAAGCTTGATTTAAATCTGAACCATCATTAGAAAAATCATAGCTAACTAACGGATATTTTGAAAGCTCTTCAATCGAAATTAATTTACTTTTGGCAAGCGGATGATCTTTCATCACTATCACAGCTTGATTCCAGTGATAGCAAGGTAAGGCAATCATATCATCGCTAAGCTGTGAGATATCGGTCACAATAGCAAATTCAGCCTGACCTGCTTGAGTTTGTAAAATACATTGAGGAGATGATCCTTGCTCCATATGCAATGTAATATTTGGATATTGCTGCATAAAATGTTGAATCACAACTGGCAATGTATAACGAGCTTGAGTATAGGTAGTGGTAATTGTTAATGAGCCTTGATTTGGTTGACTAAACTCTTTGGCGATAATCTTAATATCATTGGACTTATTGAGGATCTCTCGGGCAAGAGCAATGATTTTTTCACCAACCGGTGTGATTTGAGAAAGATGTTTACCCACTCGAGTAAATATCTGAACGCCGAGCTCGTCTTCTAATAATTTTATTTGTTTGCTTATACCGGGTTGAGAGGTATACAGTTTTTCGGATGTTAGCGATACATTGAGGTCGTTATTTGCGACCTCAACAATATAGCGTAATTGTTGCAATTTCATAACACTAAAACGCTCCTTTAACTGTATGCCTTTCTTCCTTTTTAATAACATTACAAAAGGAAGAATTGCTAAGGTAAGTCATTTCACAGCCTAGCACAAAACAATAATTATTTTATACTAAAACGTATACTTTCCTGAAAGTTTTTCACAAAATTCAGACGTGCTTACCTATTTTTTACTATTGATCCATTTGCCATCCACATATTGCATCACCCAACCTGTCGATTTTCCATTAACTTCAGAAGTAACATATTGTTGTTTATTTTTACGGCTAAAACGAACAATTGATGGATTACCATTAGGATCTTTATTTGGTGCTTCGGTCAAATAAATGAATTTTTCGGGTAAGCGCTCTTTAAAACGTTGTAACTCTTCTATCAAAGGTGCGCGTGTTTCTCTTGATTTTGGAAAATTATGCGCCGCCAAAAAGATACCCGCAGCACCGTCACGTAATACAAAATGTGCATCTGACTTGGTGCATTTTAGTTCAGGTAGATCAACTGGGTCTTCTTTTGGTGGTGCAACATCACCATTTTTTAAGATCTTACGCGTATTTTTACAATCAGGATTAGTACAGCCCATATATAGGCCAAATCGCCCTGATTTTAAATGCATTTCTGAACCACATTTTTCGCATTCAATAATTGGCCCTTCATAACTTTTAACCTTAAAGTTACCTTTTTCGACAATAAAACCATCACAAATCGGGTTATTGCCACAGATATGCAGTTTTCGTTCATTATCAAGTAGATAACTATCCATAGCCGTGTGACATTTTGGACAGCGTTTACGGGCTCTTAAAGCATCAGTTTCTGCTGTTTCAGCTTCTTCTAGAATATTTAATGTTTCGTGCTCAGGAATTAAGTTAATGGTCTGTTTACAACGCTCTTTAGGTGGCAACGCATAGCCTGAACAAGCTAAAAATACACCGGTACCAGCAGTCTTAATACCCATTTCACGCCCACAATTTGGACATTTAATTTCAGGTGTTAGCACTAATGGATTAAGCTGCATTCCGCCTTTATCTGGTGCTTGTTCAGCAACCTCAAGATGCTGACTAAAGTCACTGAAAAACTGATCCAGCACTTCACGCCATTCTTGTTTTTTATGAGCAATCTCATCCAGAGCATGTTCCATACGTGCTGTAAAATCATAACTCATGAGATCATTGAAGTTTTCACTAAGTCTATCGGTAACAATTTCACCAATTTTTTCAGCATAAAACCGACGATTATCTAAACGCACATAACCACGATCTTGAATTGTCGAAATAATGGTTGCATAAGTCGATGGTCGCCCAATTTCTCGCTTTTCAAGCTCTTTAACAAGAGATGCTTCGTTATATCTTGCTGGTGGTTTGGTAAAATGTTGATTTGGATTTAAGTTAATTAAATCAAGCTTATCGTTTATCGATAGTGATGGTAATATTTTATCTTCATTATTTTTGGCTAGCTGTGGCTGCACTTTAGTCCAACCATCAAAACGCAATGTCCGACCTTTGGCTTTTAAAGTAAAATCACCTGAATTAACCGTAATTGTTGTTGAGTTATATTCAGCCGATGTCATTTGGCAAGCTACAAATTGGCGCCAAATTAGTTGGTATAATTTAGCGGCATCAGCTTCAACATCACTAAGATTATCAGCTAAGATAGTAACATCTGATGGGCGAATCGCTTCATGCGCTTCTTGCGAGTTCTTTTTACTACTGTATACATTAGCCGATTTTGGTAGATATTTATCGCCAAAATTTTTACCGATATAATCACGTACCATCGCTAGCGCATCCTGACTTAAATTGGTCGAGTCAGTACGCATATAGGTAATGTAACCTGCTTCATATAATCTTTGAGCCAACATCATGGTTTTTTTAACACCAAAACCAAGACGAGTACTTGCTGCTTGCTGTAAAGTTGAGGTAATAAAAGGTGCTGTTGGATTACTTTTAGTTGGCTTTTGTTCAATATTAGTTACTTGATATTGGTTTTTACTAAGTTCAGCTAGCGCAATATCAATGGCAACTTTATCTTTAGGTTCGAATGCTTCGTTTTTATAATGAGTAACTTGCAAACTTAATGGCTCATTTTTAGCCGTGTTCAAATCAGCAAACAGATCCCAGTATTCTTCAGGAATGAAAGCATGAATTTCGCGTTCACGCTCAACAACAAGACGTACAGCAACAGATTGTACACGACCAGCTGATAACCCCCTAGCAACCTTTTTCCAAAGTAATGGCGATAGCATAAAGCCAACTACCCGATCCATAAATCGACGTGCTTGCTGGGCGTTAACCCGATCCATATCAAGCATCGATGGTTCATTAAAAGCATTTTTGATCGCCGTTTTGGTAATTTCGTTAAAAACAACACGACGATATTTGCTATCTTCACCACCTATCACGTCTTTAAGATGCCATGCAATGGCTTCCCCTTCTCTATCCAAATCGGTTGCGAGATAGATCATGTCAGCATCTTTAGCCAGTTTTTTCAGTTCGGATACTACTCTTTCTTTACCTGGTAGAATTTCGTAATGCGCTTTCCAGCCGTTATATGGATCAACACTCATCCGATCAACCAAGACCTGTCTTTCTGAACGTTTAACTTTCTTATCTGCTTTATCTTTTTTGTCTTTTGTTGATTTTTCAGCTCGTTGGCTACTACCACTCACAGGTAGATCGCGAATATGACCTACACTTGATTTAACCACGAAATCTTTACCAAGATATTTATTGATCGTTTTTGCTTTAGCTGGTGATTCGACAATAACAAGGGATTTTCCCATAATTAAACCTTTCTATTCTGTTGTTTGTATTATTTACTATCAATATTTACATCTAGGAGTGATAGTAAATCATCTTTAATTGTTGATACTTTCGTTGCATATTGTTCTTTCTGCTCTGCATCTTCAATTAGTTGAGTAATGGTTTGTGACAACGTGCATCCACGGCGTTTAGCTAAATTAGCCAATCGTTGCCAGACTAAAAATTCCAAATCAATGGATTTTTTCCGAGTATACTGTTGTTCTGCATTAAAATGGCGCTTTCGCCTTGCCCGAATAGTTTGCTTTAGGCGATTATCTAAGTCAGGGTTTAAATGCTGTTTTATCCAATTAACAACACCAGTTGGGTTATGTTCTAACAACAATAGCTCATTAACCGCATGCTGCGCAGCGCTTTTTTCAATATAGCGTGTAATTAACTCACCTTCTAAGTGTCTTTTAACTAGATAGTTCCATTTCCAACCGCATTCAAGGTTTTCTAGCTGTTGATATTTCATCCGTTTACCTTGTGACGCTGTAACTAAATAGCTATTTGTAGCATAATCTGCTCACACAATAAAGAAAATTATTGCGTTTGACAAATTTTTTATAAATCTGTTATCGTGAGCCTCTCATTTCGATCTTTATTTAAGGAATCCTACATAATGGCTAAAGCTGATGTTATTTATATTAATGGCTATATTTACACCGCAGACAAGCAAGACAGCGTGTGTGAAGCTGTCGCAATTGAAAATGGCTATATTATTGCAACAGGCTCCACGCAAAAAATAAATAACAGTCACTATGTTGATAATCATACAATAATTTATGATTTGCAAGGCAAGACAATGATGCCAGGCATTATTGACTCACATTTACACACCTTTTGGGGTGGTATGCAATTATCATCATGTAATTTAAATTACCAAAGTTTAACTATTAATGAGACTTTAGCTATTATTCAAGACTATTTAGATAAAGATCATCCCAATCATAACGCTAATTGGTTGCAAGTCCGTGGTTGGTTACGCCAAGAAGTGTTGCCAATTGGTACAGATATTACTCGTTTTGATCTTGATAAACTCAATACAAAACGCCCTGTTATTTTGTTTTCAAATGATTGCCATACTTTGGTTGCTAACAGTATAGCATTAGAGAAATTTGGTTTAGATAGAAACACACCGGAACCATCGGATGGTAAAATTGGTCGTACTGATGAAGGTGAATTAAATGGTATATTAGAAGATGCTCCAGCCATGCGTGCTTTTGATAGTATTTCTAAATTAACTGATGAACAAGCACTTAATATTGCTAAATTATCGCAAGCAGAATTAAATAAACAAGGCGTTACTGCTGTTATGGATGCTCGAATTACTGAAACTCAAGCCGATGCCTTTTTAAGACTACAGCAACAAGATGGGCTTTCTATCCGCCTGTTTGGCGCTCGGGAATTGCCACCTGATGATGTATCATCAATCGCCGATATTCCAAATGTCATTGAGAAAATAAAACAGTTTGCCGCTCGTTATGATGATAAAAACTGGCAACCTAAACCAGGCATTAAAATATCACATACTAAGTTATTTGTAGATGGCGTAATGCAAGCACCTTTGATGACTGCACGATTACTTAAACCATATCAGTTAGAAAACGAAAAAGATCGTTACGGTGATCTTTATTATTCCACTGAAATGTTAGATGCATTAATACTTGAATCCGCAAAAGCAGGTTTTCACCCACATATGCATACTGTTGGTGAAGGGGCAATTGAAGTGGTACTTGATGCTATTGAAAAAATGCGAAAAGCCTTACCTGATGCAGATATCCGTCCAAGCACTGCACATAACGAACTAAGCGCAACACACCAGTTTGCTAGATATAAACAATTAAATGCTTGCGTAGTATTTTCTTTCCAGTGGGCTGGTTGTAGTTCAGCAATGGTTGAGCAGTATCAAACTCTATTTGGTCCAGAACGTTATAATGGATTAGAAGCGCACGGGCAATACATTGATGCTGGTGTAAACTGTGCATTTGGTAGCGATTGGCCAATTGATCCTTTAAACGAATGGTATGATTTCCAAATTGCTATGACTCGACAAATTGATGCTGATCATCCACGATTAGACAGCGATCGTAATTTAACTATTACTGAAGTATTGCGTAGTGCTACTATCAATGCTGCATATGTATTAAATCAAGATGAATATATTGGTTCAATTGAAAAAGGTAAATTTGCTGATTTAATTATTTTAGATCGCAACCCATTTACCATACCAACTAATGATATCCAAAACGTTAACGTGTTAACAACTATTGTTGGCGGTAAAACGGTTTATCAAAATGATGTAATTTAAAATTTAAATTTTTTATGTCAAATTACTACACCACAATTATTAGTGGTGTAGCATAAATAATTATCCAAGCTTTAATCAACTTCAATTGCTTTTTCTGTTTTCCCGCTGTCGTTTTGTGAAATGTAAGATAGCAGCAATAATCAATGCTCCGATAAACATATCAATCACATACCATATAGCTCCTGACCATACCTCATAATTCCACTAAAGATCAATACAATAATCTATACTTATTTTATAAACTGATTTGTTAAATTAGTATTTCTGTTGCTACTCATATGTAAAAATAAAAATTCAAAGTTTTAACTAACCCGTTTAAATTAAATAGGTCTTAATTAACAGCTAATATACTTTAAAGTTTATAATTTGCCCGCTTTAATATTTTTTACAAAAAATTAGCTTGCATAATTGTTATAATATGGCAGAATTCCCTGCCGCTTTAAGCGGGTAAAAAGGCAAAACTATACTTAGTAGTTTTTTATTGTTTTTTGGGACAGAGGAGCAAAGTAAGTCATGTCCGCAATAAAAATGAAACGAGTTTTAACCACACCTGCATTAATTGCATTTGGTTTAGCTTATATGGTTCCTTTAGGGATCTTTACCACTTATGGGGAAGTAACTGTTAAAAGTAATGGACACTTACCTATAGCCTATATCATCACCCTTGCCATGATTTTTTTCACTGCATTAAGCTATTGTCGTATGGCAAATAAACTACCTATTGCTGGTTCTGCTTATTCTTATGTACAACGTACTTTTGGTGGAAAAGCTGGATTTTTGGTGGGTTGGGCACAAATCCTTGATTACCTATTTTTACCAATATTAAATTATTTGGTTTTAGGTATTTATCTTAATGAAGCATTTCCTAGCGTTCCTGCTTATGTATTTGTACTTGGGTCATTGATTGGGGTTAGTCTCTTAAATTATCTGGGTATTAAGTTGATCAATTCGGTAAATTTCACCTTAATTATTGTTCAGATGATTTTTATTGGATTATTTATATTTTTCACTTTTGCAAATACCCATTTAATCCCAGAAGTGATAATAAAACCACTTAAGATCAATGCTGATGATTTTAGCGGATTAATGTCAGGAGCCGCAGTACTTTGCCTTGCTTTTTTAGGCTTTGACGCGATAGCAACGTTGGCAGAAGAATCCAATGATGCAAAAAGATCTCTGCCTAAAGCCATTATTTGGACAGTTCTTATTGCTGGCTGTATCTTTTTGGTTGTTTCTTATTGTGGTCATCTGATTTTTCCTATGTGGAGTAGTTTTGTTGATAACCAAGATACGGCAAGCCTTGATGTGATGCACCACCTTGATAAAATCAATCGTATAGAATTTATTAGACAAATTAGTAACAATTTTATGTACAATTTCTTCCAAGCGGCATATCTAACTGGCGTCTTTGCATCGGCAATGACTGCACAGACTAGCGTATCACGGATTTTTTATGCAATGGGACGTGAAGGCGTGCTACCTAAACAGATCTTTTATAAAATTCACCCACGCTTTAGAACGCCTTATTTATCGATTATCTTTGTCGCTTGTTTTTCATTACTATCATTAGTATTAGATCTTAGTTTAGTTTTCTCAATGATAAGCTTTGGTGCATTAGTGGCGTTTACTTTTGTCAATCTATGTGTGATCAAAAGCTACCTTAGTGGTAATACAAAAACAGCATCAATGCTATTTAAGTATGGACTATTACCTGCAATTGGCGTTTTGCTTTCATTGTGGTTGTGGACAAGTCTTGATGCAACAGCGATGATTGTTGGTTTAGTTTGGTTAGCAATTGGGGTTATTTATTTAATTTATCTAACTAAAGGTTTTACCAAAACGTTGCCTTCAATTGATCATAGCGAATTGAATTCAATAATTAAAGATTAACTTAATCTTTTTAAATTAGGTCTACTTAAAAGTATCTAGTTACGCCTTTCAAAAAACAACTCCGTCGACCTAAGTCGACGGAATCAAATAAAAAAATAATTATTAGCTAGCTAATGTTGTAATTACTCACCAAATCCTGTAGCAAATAATTCACGGATTTCGTCCATTGCTGCTTGTTCATCTTCACCATCACAGATGATTTCTACAGTTGAACCACCTTTAACCCCAGCACCAAGTAAACCCATCATACTTTTTAATTTAATTGCTTTATCATTATAAACAAGCTCAATTGATGATTTATAACGACCAGCTAATTTAACTAGTGTTGTTACAGGGCGAGCATGCAAGCCCGTTGAATTTTTTACTACCATTTGCTCTTTTAACATAATAAAGTCCTTATTTATATTTTAAAGTTAAAACTATAACTGTATTTATATCATAAATTAAACGATTTTGCTCTTTTTTTGCATGTGAATTTGTATAATTTAGATAAACTAGTTTGCTTATCTAAAGTTAATATTAAAGTTAGACCCAAAAATAACGTACAAGATGAAAAAAGATCGGTGCGGCAAAACAAACAGAATCTAAACGATCGAGCACACCACCATGACCACTAATTAAATTTCCCCAATCTTTTATACCTCTATCTCGTTTGATGGCAGACATAACCAAACCGCCTAAAAAACCAAATAATGTAAGCATGAGTGAAATAAACCCTGCTTGGATAAAACTAAAAGGTGTGATCCAAAATAAGCACGCACCAATTAAACTTGCTGATAAGGTTCCTCCAATAAATCCTTCAACCGTTTTAGATGGCGATAGATTTGGAGTAATTTTATGTTTGCCAAATAATTTTCCAAACACATATTGCAACACATCTGAAAGCTCTACAACCAATAATAAAAAAGCAATCAAAAGAAGATTGCGATCCTGATAATTATCAATTGGTAATATTAATAATGCTGGTACGCAAGAAATATTATATACTGTAGTCATTAATCCCCATTGTACTTCAGCTGTTCTCTCCAAAAAATTATAAGTTGAACCAGCTATTGCCGCCAAAATGGCTAATAATAAAAAACCATAAACAGGGATAAAAATACTAAATAATCCATACCACGATATAGCAACTAAAATATATTGCAAAGGTAAAGCAATGAAATAGGCAAATACCAATGCATAAGAATCATAACGACTAGCAGGCGTTAAAATTAAAAACTCTCGTAATGCAATAGCAGATGCTACGAAAAATAGAAAAACTACCGCAAATTTTCCTATCAAGAATGCAATACCTATAACAGCCACAATTACCCACCATGCATTAATGCGAGTGATAAGATTATCAATTACATTATTTGGACTACTAAGATGCCGTTTTAATAACCAACCTATAGTAGAGGCAATAACAAGTAAAATACCAATACCAGCAAATAGTAATAAGGTATCATTTTGATAATTAGACATATTCCTTTCTCCTTATTGCTTGTCCGCTGTTAAATATGAACCAATTTTACTTTAACTGAATTACCAAGATTGAATAATGCCACTAAACCATGCTCCTATTAACAATATAATTTGTATAATCAGTGATGTTATTTGTTTTCTAAACAACCTTAATGTACCTTGTTGGCGTTCAATGATAGTTCGTTTTATTAACTGATTGGACTTAATTAAATGAAGGGTTAACAGAACATTATCTAACTCAATAAGTGTATTAGCGAGTTGTTTGTTGCGAGTAGACAAATAATTAAACAGTTGTTTATCAAATTGAATTCTTAATGTGTAATAAATCCCAATCAATCCCATAATAAAGGCAGCAAAACAAAATAAGGTTAATGGTAAAGCATCGTTAATCATCCAATTTGAGATCAATCCAAAGCATAATGCTGTAATAGTGAAAAACAACAATAATAAACCAATTAATAAACTGATAGTCAGTAATCCACAAAATATCACAAGTGATGTTTGACAATCTGTTGTTAATTTTTTTGATTCATCATGATTTAACATACTGACTTCCTTTTTTTATTTGTAAAAACCAGTCTAACAAAATTATTCGTTGCTTGGCTGTAATAACAATTGTATGACGGCGTTCTTTTACCATACTTATTGCTTCATCTAAGTTCGATGCTCTTTTAGTTAACAATAACCAAGCAATAATAGCGGTAGCACTGCGCGAATATCCTAAAGCACAACAGACTAATAATTTACCTTTTTTGTAATACTGATTAATAATTTCAGCTGCTTGCTGACATTGTTCAATCGTCAATGGCGTCATATCTAATACAGGGATGAGATTGTACTGACCATTAAAATGAGGAATTGGTAATTCAGCGCAAAGATCAACAATTGAGAAAAAATGATTTATGCGCAAAGTATTATTGGAAGGTATTCTACCTAAATAAACATTATCACAAATCAAATCTACCGACTTATTTTTAAATGTCCACAATCGTGAATTAACCCATATAATCACAAAATAAGGCAGATATAAAATAGTAACTGAAAGATTAAATTTCCCATTAGCCTGTTTTTGAAAACCGACTGTACCAACTAATAAATAGTTTACTGAAACTAATAAAAATGCAACAGAAAACCATAATAGCCACAATGCCCATGAATAAAAGTAAATAGCAATAGAAAAGGAAGATGCGAACAGTAAAAAATAAACACTACTCCAAAAATACTGCTTAGGTAATTGGTAATTTTTTATTGGTGATAGACTATCATCTGGCCATAACCAAATACAGAAACACCCTACTCCGAGCCCCGTAGGGACGTCAAAAAAGTGATGTTGCCAAGTTGTTAATACAGATAAAGCAATTAATAAACACCAAATATGTAAAGTATAGCGCCATACACCACGAAAATAGCTAGCATAAAATTGCCATAAAATAACCAATAATGTAATGTGAAGCGATGGCGCTTGATTAAAGGGTTTATCAAATCCCATCAAAATATTAAATAATAATCCCGATAATCCATCTAATGTTGGGCGCTCAAAAGAAAACTTAAGCGGAAAAGTCAAAAAACAGATAATACAAATGATCTGAGCGGATAAAAGTCGAAGACAAAGTATTTTTAGAGCTCGATGAGAGCAAACAAGCAATATTGCTAGTCCATACATAAGGTCTATCGACCAATAAGGCACGATAGACCAAGACCACAATGGAATTGAATGCTCCCATTTAAAAACTATACTTCCTACATCACTACGTGTAGATGTAAACCAATTGGCAAAATTATAGCTAGTAAAAAAGAAAATAGCTAAACAAATTAACCATATAAACTTATAAATAGTTAGTTTATTAAATCCTAGTTTTACTTTATCCATTATCTAATTCGTTGTGCTAGCGATACAGTAAAAATCCCCCACTGATCAATACGCATTGTTATTTTTTTAAACCCAGCAGTTGCAACCAACTGATCCATTTCACGTTGAGTTCGTCTTCGCATAATCCATGGTTGACCATCACGATGTGAAGTTAACGTTCTTGCTATAAATTCCAATTGGGGATGCCATGGCTGATTGGTATAAATTAAATATCCCCCTTCAGGTATTGATTCAGCAAGGCCAGATAACGAGTTACGTATCAACTGATTATCACTAAACAGCTCATACAAACCAGATACAACAGCTAAAGTTGGTTTAGGTGATAATTGGGCAAGCTGCTCACGATTAAAAGCATCGCCTTTTTCAAAACGTGCTATATTTACTAACCCTTTCTCTTCTATTAATGTTTGACCTGCAAGCACATTAATATCACTATAATCTCGTAGTAAAATCGAATTGGGTTTATTGGCAATTTGATTAATCGTTTCTAAAATATAACGCCCATGCCCTGCTGCTATATCAACAAGATCGACAGAATAGTTCTGATCATATAATCTATTGATAGCCAGTTTTAATAACTCTTCAAGATGTACTTTTCGTTGTCGAATTCCTCGCCAACCAATAGATTGTAAATAAACATAATCAAAAAAACGCCCCAATTTTGATGTTCCCGATGGTTCATTACGGTAAACATAATCAAGCGTACTACCCGAATCAAATCCCGTATCAAAACCAAGCCTAATTCCATCTGATAATTTACTGGCATATTTTAAATTGGTTTTAATAAACTTCCAGTATATGGGTTTAATCAAACCCGATGGAGGCATCGTTAAATTATCTGCTTCTTGCCTAGTATATCCTACAAGATCAGCATTAACTAATGACGGTACACAAAGTTGATTGGCAAAACAACCAATAATAAATCGTCTTGCACGATCGATAGCAAATTTTCGTTCTTTTTCGCCAAATGTATCATGATAAAACCCTGGGAGAATGTGAAATTCTTTTTGTTGTGTGCCCAAATTATCGTAAAACTGTCTTTGCGGTTTTCGTCTTACTACATAATCCGATCCAGAAACTAACAATTGTGTTGGGACGGTGATTGCATTTGCATCTTTAACAACACGATCTGATACTGAATATAAATCAAGCAAAAGTCGTACAGAAATAGGTCGAGTAATTAATGGGTCTTTTGTAAACGAAGTTGCTCTTTCTAAATCATGCGTTAATAAATTAGGTTTGACATAACTATTAACAAAAAAATTCCCTTTCAAATTATATAGTAATTTCAATCCTGGCACCGCTAATGGTACATATAATTTTACGCTAAAAGCTGGCGAACCTAATACCAAGGCACGAATATTTGGCACATAGTCATGTACCCATGCCGAAGCAATCACAGCACCAACGCTTTGGGCTATAATAGCAATATCTTCTTGACGGAGGTTATACTCCTGCATGATGTGTTCAATAAAACAGTTAGCATCTTTAATTAGTGTTGCAAAATTAGGAGCATCACCTCGCTCACCTTCTGATTGACCATTACCTCTAGCATCCCAAGCAAAGATTTGATAATCTGGTAGATTTAATTCATCAGCAAGATGTGCAGCACGTCCTGAATGTTCATGCCCACGATGAAAAATGACTATTGCTTTAGGTTGATTAGTATTGCTATCAATAACAGGCCAATAGCGATAGAATAACTGACAGCCATCATAACTAATAAATGTTTTCTGTTTCTGTTGACGCATATTTCTCCTCATTATTTTTAGACTTCTTGAATGCCATTTCGTATTCTGTTAATTACAGTACAAACAAGCAAAATACTAATGATCCATAATAGCGCATTGATGTAGCTTAAAGGTAATAAATAAGTGGCAATCGCTAGACTAATTCCGCCAAGCACAAATGCTCGATCGCTCTTACCCATTGGTCCATCATACCGCCGTGAAGCACCAATCATAACACCTAGCACGCCACTGTATTCTGTTAACAACGACAATAAAACCACTAAAATGACTAAATAGTTATTGACACATTCAATTTGTGTAAAAATGAGTAACAATGCGCTATCAGACACAACATCACAAATTTCATTTAAATAAGCACCTAAATTTGATTTTTGGTAATATTCTCTTGCTAATATACCATCGATGGCATTAAGTGCCATACGGATAAACATCCATATTGGAATAAGAAAAAAAATCCATTGATATTTGGCTAATACTCCAACAATCAAAGCGATAAAAATCGATCCAAATCCAGCTATTAATGTTACTTGATTGGCGGTAAAATTTGCTTTATAAAGAGCATTGGCATATGGTCTAAGTAATGCTTGAAATTTTGGTTTTAATTGATAAATCGACAACACAACTAACTGATCCTCCTTGTAAATGCATTACTATGATAATTTTATACATTATCACATAGTTATATGTCATTATAATGATTAAAAAATACGTTGTAATTGGGTATACCTTAATGAGTTAACCATAAAATGTAAACGATTTAGCACGTTTACTTCTCCTGCCCCATCATCAAAATCCAAATACAATAAATTAAGTTTAGGATTCAAGTCACGCATACGTTTTTCAACACCTTTTGAAACCACATGATTAGCAATACAGCCAAAAGGTTGCAAACTAATGACATTGTTAATACCATACTCAGCAAAACTCATGATGCCTGCTGGGATCAACCAGCCTTCTCCAAATTGGTTACTTAAATTAAGAATTTGTTCAGCTTTTTTTGCTATATCACGAATGTTATGAAATGGTTGATAATATTTAAAATTAGCCAGAATTTGATTAGTCTTATCAATATAACGTTGTGCAATCTTCTCAATAAAGTGTAATAAATAGGAAAGATAACTTTTTGATCCAAGGTGATTATCAATATTACTATCAAAATTTACAAAGCCTTGAACAAAAAATTCGAGCATTGGAGGTATCACTGGCTCAATACCTTGATCAATTAACCAATCAATACTGTGTTGGTTACCAAAATTATTATATTTAACATAGATTTCACCTACAATACCAATTTGTGGGCAATTTTTGTTTAGAACTTCTACTTGGTTGAAATCATCAACTGCTTCGGCTAATAATGTATAAATTACTTTATGACCTTTAGACTGACTAATAGCCTGCTCTAATTTTCTTATGTAAAGATTCTTAAGTTGATCAACTTGTTGTTTTATCTTTGCTCTAGGCGCTACAGCGTAATACATTTTAGATAACGAATCAGCAAACAACATAGCAAAAAAAGAAGTTGGCAGTGCTTTAAACCAATTAATTTTAAAACCTGGTTGTTCACTCTGATTCATATTCTTAGGACTAAGTGATATGATTGGTATATCTTCAAAACCATTACTAATCATGGCCTTTTTAATTAATGATAGATAACTACTTGCACGACACTGCCCCCCTGTCTGAGTAATTCCAATCGCAACTTCGTCACGATTATACTTACCAGATTGAAGAGCCTTGATAATATCGCCAACAATAATGGTTGCAGGATAGCAAATCTCGTTATTACAATATTTTAATCCCCACTCAACCGAAGTTTTATCTGGTTTTGGCAATGTTTCCAGCTTATAGCCCAATAATGCAAATACTGACGGTAAAATTGGCGAATAAAAGTCAGAAAGAAACGGAGCTAGTATCGTCCTACGCTGTTTATCTTGTTTATTAAAAATAGCTATTTTTTTACGCTCAACAGATTTTAATGGCTGTTGGTGATTCACACGGATGGATTCAATTATTGACCGCAAACGTAAACGAACGGATCCCGTTGCTGAAATTTCATCAACACGAATAATCGTACAGGTTTTGCCTTTTGATTCTAATATCGCTTTACATTCATCGGTGACAATCGCATCAGGTCCGCAACCGAATGAATTAAGTTGAACGAATTGAATATTGTTTGCTTGTTGTGCCACAAAGGTTGCCGCAGCATATAAACGATTTGGATAACTCCACTGTGAACAAATTTGTAGTTCTGGTGACAATTGATTGATCGCTCCCAATACCGAATCTTCAGTAATCACATCGCAACCAAGTGCATTTAAGATTTCGGGAGTTTTATGGTTTATTAAACTGTCACTATGATAAGGGCGCCCCGCTAAAACAAATACATAACGTCCTGTTTGTTTAGCATTATTTAAGACCTCAATTGCTTTATTATAAAGTGATTTTTTAAATTCAGATTGAGCAATTATTGCACTAGAAAATGCTTTCTCTGCCACAGCTTTATTAATACCTAGCGAAGTTAAATACTTAATACAGCCTTTTTTAAGTAATTCAATATTGGTGAAATTAATAACCGGATGATCAATTGGCAAGCCATATTTCATTTCGGGATTAATCGCACTATTTACCACTTCAGCATAACTACTGACTATTGGACAGTTATAGCTATTCACAGCATTATCAAACTGCGCAGACTCGAAAACCACCATGGGCATAAAAATACGATCAACCTTTTGTTCAATAAGTTCCATAATGTGCCCATGCACCAACTTAGCAGGAAAACAAACACTATCAGACATGACTGTTCCTGCCCCTTTTTCATAAATAGCATTGGTCGAAAATGGCGAAAGAGTAACCTTAATACCACTGTGAGTTAATAACGTATGCCAAAAAGGAAAATTTTCGTATTGTCCTAACACTCGCGGAATGCCAATATTAATTTTTGTATCAGAGGTTGAAATTGCAATACGATCAAATAACAACGCATTTTTATAATCAAACATATTAAATGAATTGTTATCTTTTTGAGGATTATTACTTAAAAAACGTTCACATTTATTGCCTGAATAATAGCGTTGCCCATTAGCAAAACGATAAATTACAATATCGCATTTATTTTCGCACCCTTTACAACGCGAAGGTTTAGCTTTGTTATCTTCGGCTTTGTATAAATTGTTTAAACCAATAAATGTTGATGCTATTGGGTTTTGTTGATAGTGATTTTTTGCTACTAATGCAGAGCCATAAGCCCCCATTAATTCAGGTATATTAGAACTCGTAATTTGTGCACCAGTTAATTGTTCTAACGCTCTAAGAACTGCTGGATTTTTAAAAGTTCCTCCTTGCACCACAATATGATCACCTAGTTTACGCATATCGTGGAGTTTTAATACTTTGTGAATCGCATTTTTTATGACTGAAAAAGCGAGCCCAGCTGAAATATCACCAACAGTAGCATTCTCACGCAAAGCTTGTTTAACTTTAGAATTCATAAAAACAGTGCATCGTGTACCTAAATCGCAAGGGCTTGTTGATTTACAAGCCGCATCAGCAAAGTCGATCGTATTAAAATTAAGTGATTTAGCAAATGTTTCAATAAACGACCCACATCCTGATGAACAAGCTTCATTAAGTTCAATATGATTAACAACACCATTGGATATAAAAATAGCTTTCATATCTTGGCCGCCGATATCCATTACAAAGCTTACCTCAGGATCGATATGTTTTGCAGCGGCAAAATGCGCCATCGTTTCAACAAGTCCATCGTCAAAAGCAAAAGCTGCTTTTAATAGCTCTTCGCCATAACCTGTAACACCTGTGCGAACAATAACAATGTTTTTACTTGATGATGCAATTTCTTGCTTTAATTGTGTTAAACCTTTGCTTAAAGCACCAATAGAGTGACCATTATTTGGTGCATAATAGGTAAAAAGCAACTCATCATCTTCACCAATTAAGGTAATTTTTGTAGTTGTAGATCCACTATCAATACCTAAAAAAGCGTTTTGTTTTTGATAATCAGCTAGCTTAATTTTAGGAATTTCAATATATTTTCTTTGTTTTTTCCAATCATCAAAAGACAATAATTTATTAAATAATGGATTTAATCTAAAAGTCTGATTAGTGGTTATTTTTGTTGAGGCATTTAATTTTGCAATAAAATCAGTAATTGAAAGCTCAGTACGATCCAAAAGATGAATTGCAGCTCCCCAAGCCGACAATAACGTGGGATGTTCAGTTTTTACAATTTGATCTTCAGTTAGCTTTAAAGTCTCTAAAGCCGCTTTACCAAGTGTTGGAATAAATGAAAATGGTCCACCAATTAACATCACTTTTGGTACAACGTCATAACCACGCGCTAAGGTATTAACTAACTGAATACAAACGGCATGCAAAACAGAATATGCGATATTTTCTTTTGAAACGTTACGACTAATCAGATTTTGGACATCGGTTTTAGCAAAAACACCACAACGAGAAGCGATTGGGTAAATTTGGTTGTGATTTTGGGCGAGAAGATCGAATTGTTGAACTGGAGTATTAAGTAACGTTGCCATCTGATCGATAAACGCTCCAGTTCCACCAGCACAACTGCCATTCATACGAATATCTGGTGGACGATCTGGGAAGAAGAAGATCATCTTACTATCTTCTCCCCCTATATCAATCAATGTTCTTACTTCGGGATATTTTCGTTGCACAACTTCTGAAGCAGCTACCACTTCTTGAATAAAAGCAATCTCTGCTTTTTCCGAAATACCCATTCCTGCCGAGCCAGTCACTTTCACCGACAAGATAATATTATTGCCAAGTTTTTGTACTATCTCATCTAATAATCGCAATACAGTTGTTATAATATGGGTATTATGGCGAACATAATTGGTATAAACAAAATTACCATGCACATCAAGCAACACACATTTAGCTGTTGTAGAACCAACATCCAATCCTAACCTATAAAGTTTTGACATAATAAACTCACATTTAGCAAGAATATAGCTAACTATCAGAAAATTAATTTTATAAATAATAATTATAGCTAAATGTTTAAATTTTTTAATAGTTCTGTTTAAAAAAATATCATTCAGCAGATAGCAACAGTGTCAAAAAGTTTCAGGTAACTATACGTTTGAGTATGGTCTATAATTAAATGTCCCTAATAGTTATAAACCTTTTTCTAAACCTTGCTTAGCTATCGCAATCACATTTTTCAAATCAACACCTTGTGCTTTAGCAGCAAAAATACAACCGCAATAACATTGACGATACACATCATACTCCTTGCATAATTCAATAGAGCGTTTATAACCGTTATTCTTTTTAAAATCAGAAGGCAGATAATTGACCGAAAAGATCTCTTGAATTTCAAACCCCAGTTCGTTTATTTTCTGGCTATTCTTTTTAGGGCTTAGTGTTAAAGCACTTGCAAAATAATCAAAGCCCAATTCTTGTGCTTTAATTGCAGCCAGATCTAATCGCATTTTGTAACAAATATGGCAACGCTCTCCTCCTTCTGGCGCATCACGTAAATGACCAACTTGTTTAATAAATTCTGCTGGCTGATAAGGTGCTTCTAAGAATTGAACGTTATTACCTGTTTTTTGATTAAAGTCAGCAATAAATTTCTGTTGCACCACACTACGGTGCTCATATTCAACTCTGGGATGAATATTAGAATTAGCAAAATAAATTGTAATATCTGCATATTGTGCTAAATACTCTAAAACATAGGTGCTACAAGGTGCACAACAACTATGAATTAATAACTTTGGTCGAACTGATTCTGATTGCCAATTATTAATCACTTCTTTTAAAACAGAATCGTAATTTACTTTATTATGTGGATTTAATTTTTCGAGAATATTTTTAGCATTAATTAACATGGGGACTCATTTATTTTGTTTTCTATTTTCTGGGGTCTAGCTAACTAAGAGCTTAGTCGGTCAATTATGATATAGCTATACACACTAACCTTCAAGGAGAAAACCAAAATTCTATATCTAAATTTATGAAACTGACATATTTTTATAAATAACAAATGAGCTTTATCATAAAGCTAAAAAAGAAATTCAAACATATTAATACAGCTGCAAATTAGTGCCATTGCTGACGTTGTATCAATCAATTTTTATTTGATTATTTATAATAAATGAACTATTGCTAATTTAATTTTCTCTCCTAGTATTTGTCGACATTATCTTTTGAACATAACGTTTTTCTAAAATAAATGCGATACAAAAATAGACAATGGTTAATATCCACAAATGCCAATATTGCTGACTAAATTCGGAAAAACTTGCTCCCATTTGATTTATTTTTACTGACCCAACTATAGCTGGTACAGCTGGAAATATATAGCCAATAAAATGGAACAAAGGAGGCATCAATTCTTTTGGCCAAGATAATCCTGTAACAAAAAAGATAATCATACTTGACGGTATAATTAAGCAAAACACATCACTTACCGTATGGACAAAATGTGAAACAATTTTACCTAATAACGAAGTGGACAAAATAAAAGGAAGAATAAATAGTAAGGAAACAGATAGATGACTTAGGCGCGGTAAGTCATACCAATAGTTAGCAAATACGGTATAAATAATAAAATAGATTAAATAAAGTACTAAATAAGTCAATAATTTACCAGAAAGCAGTAATAATGCCGATGAAACCGTGTGATTTTGTTTATTAACAAAGGCTATTTCAAAATCAGAATTTTTACTAAATAGACGGCATAAAATACTACCGATAAATAATGTCTGATTTAAGATCAAAATAAAAGCGGCTGGAATAATATAGGTTGCATATCCTGATTGAGGATTAAATAAACTAATTAACTGGCTATTAAAAGGAGAAACATTATTATTTGCTACTGCAGGATCGACACCTTGCGCTATTTTGCGTGAAATTGAAATTTTAGCGCCAAAATTACTGGCAACGGTATTAATGGCGGTAGCAACATTACTATAAATTAAAATATAGCTCGCATCGCCATAATATGACACTGGGCTAGTTTTTCCTTCTAATATATTCTTTTGAAAACGGTAAGGTATGAGTACAACTCCATATATTTTACGTTCTTCGATAAGTTTTTTAGCCGTTTCTAAGTCTGCAATATGTAAGTCTATATTGATGGACTTATTAGCATCAAGTTGTCTTACTAGATCTCGACTGTAATTGGTATTATCTTGGTCAATAACAGCAATAGGAACATCTCGGATTGCTTCATGTAAATAAGGTTGTGGGTAAAAGATGAAATAGATAAATATTCCCACAAACATAACGCTAACTATCGCTTTGGTTTGGAAAATTCGTTTTAATTCATCATAGGAAATTAATAGTAAAGATTTAATCATACCAACCGCCTACGGATCTTTCGTAAAAAAAGATAAACAAGAATAGCCATAACACTTAATTGGATCACTAAATAAACAAACGGTTGTAAGGAAGTTACTATATTTGGCGATCTTAATGTTTGATCAAGACGAATTTGTATATACCATGTTACAGGTAATAAAGCACTCCAAATATAAGCAAAGGTATTCATTGCAATCCGAGGGAAAATAAGCCCAGTAAATCCAAACGCTGGTGATGCTACTAAGCTTGCAGTGCCATAAGCTTGTGCTAGTGTTGATCCCGTTAAACCAAAGAAAATGCCATACAAACATGAAGTCAAAATAAAGCCTATATCACCAAGTATAAGCAATATTAAATGTCCATTTAAAGGTAAATTAAAATTAGCAATTAAAACCGTATCAAATAGAATCAAGCAAAATAAAAAATAGATAAAATAAGGAATAATGCGTCCTAATAAAAAGATAAAAATATTATGATTAGCTAATTGTAATATTTGCTGATACCCCGTTCCAGTAAAACGATCACGAGTAATACTAGTAACCATGGCCATCATAATAATGATTTGTAATATAGTAGGAATTAAACCACTAATTAACGTATATAAATAATTTAAAGTTGGATTATATAAGGGATGTAAACTTGTCGGTATAGTTTGCATTTGGCTTTGTGCAACTGGTGAAGCAATTCCTTTTTCTAATAATCCTTGCAATACTATTTGACTATTTGCTGTTTTCAATGCGGAACTCATCGCCCGAAAAATAATCGTTCCAGCTGACATATACTGATTATTATAAAAAGCGACAACTTCTGGCTGATGACCAGCTATAAGATCTTTTTCAAACTCATGCTGAATGAAAAGCACAGCATAAACATCACCTTTAATCAACGCATGTTTAGCTGAGGTAAGATCTTGATAACGTTCAGCTACCTGTAGCTGAGGTGAAGCCGCAACTTGTTGAATTAATAAGCGAGATGATTTGGTTGTATCTTGATCAACAACAGCAATAGGTACCTGAGTAATAACACCGGCATGGTACATATAAACAAATAAAAAAATAAATAATAAAGGATAGATGAAAACTAATAAACACAAAATACGTTGTTTAATTAATTTACGAAGTTCCCATCCAATTACTTGAAATAGCCGGTGATGCATTAATATCGTTCCTTTTTTGTGTAAAATCTCGATATTATTCAAGCTAGCGAGATTGCCACTTTGTAGTAACACTCATTCCTGGGCGGAGACCTGACACTTTATTAATTGGTTTAGCACGCATTTCAAAAGTCTTTAAGTCAAAATCACCCGTTGCTTTAGTCGCCTGCCAATTCGCATATTGACCTAAAGCATTTAATACAGTGACTTTAACATCTATAATCTGATTATTTAATGCCGGTACTCTTACTTGAAACATATCACCAACTTTAAGGTTTCCCAGCAAATCTTCACGTATATTAAAAGTAAACCAAATATCATTTAAATCAATAATAGAATAAAGCGGAGTACCTGGACTGTATAATTGCCCTGTTTCAGCGACTCGAGTCGTAATTTGACCGTTAATTGGAGAAACTAAAGTTAATTCATTAACATCAGCTTTTACTTGCGCCAATGCTGCTTCTGATTGTTCAACTTGCACATCGGCTAATTTTTTCTGTTCTACACTGCTACCGTTTTCGGCTAGTGATAAGTTAGCTTTAGCGGCTTCATAAGCTTTAATGGCCGCTTGATATTGATTAAAGGATTCATCATAGCTTTGCTTTGAAACAGTGCCATTTTTAGCTAAACGATTAATTCTTTCATAGCTAGTTTGAGCTAAATCTAAATCTGATTTAGCTTTATCTAACTGCGCTTTTTGCACATCAATTGTTTCTGGTCTAGTGCTATAAGTATTATCACGACTCGCCATTGCTACTTTTAATTGCGCTTCTGCTGTTGCAAGCTGAGCTAACAATGCAGGATTTGAAAGAGTAAGAAGAACTTCACCCTGCTTAACATCGTCACCAACATCATAATTAAATTGGTTTACTCGACCTTGAACTCTGGCAGCAACATCAACACGATTAGATTCAACTTCACCTTGCAAAATAATAGTACTAGGTTGATAAGCAAAATATATAATAACAACCATAGCAATAACAGCAATGATCGCTACAATCAAAGAAAAACGTTTTTTATGCATAAATTGGGCTTATAAAGGTTAAAGCAAAATTGCAATATTAGTATTGAAAATAATATAAAGCCAAACACTTAAATACGCAATAAAATATATACTGTTATATGTGTTAACGATTAAAAAATATTTATCCTTTGTTAGGGATTGTTG
>NZ_LZHR01000043.1:0-39342 GCF_001690675.1 Gilliamella sp. Occ4-3 | reverse complement strand
TAAAGAAATGATAAAAATAAAAAATAGCTTAACAAAACTTTACAAAAAAGTAGGTGAAAAATGAAATTTTTATTCTAAAATAGAGTAGCATAGTTATATACTACTTTATGATAAAATTACTAAAAATAACATTAACTGTTTATTTTATAACAATAAATTTAAGAAAACAAGTATGAGGAATAATAAAATTATGATAAAATATGGACTTAATCGGGCATCGGGCATCGGGCATCGGGCATCGGGCATCGGGCATCGGGCATCGGGCATCGGGCATCGGGCATCGGGCATCGGGCATCGGGCATTTTGTTAATCGTTTTATTTCACCTTTAATATTACGGCAAAACGTTTTATTTTTACTGTTATCTTTCTGTTTTAAACACTTCCATTGTAAATCTCACTCTCACTTTGTTGTCAAAATAACGACACTCACAGCTCACTCAAAACCGAAACTTGCTCAAATAATGGGTTTAATCTTATTATCACAATGGATACATGTTGGTTCAGCTAATGCAATACTAACAGCAACTTCGAGTCAGGTTATTACAGGGAATGCACCGCAAGTGGTGGTGTTGTCGAGTGCAGATAAACATGGTTTTACTGTCAACGGTGTTTTTTACAGTGAGGCGAGTAGCACTATAAAATCTAGTGAAGTGAAAGAATTTGATAGTAATTTAACGCTTAACGATTTTAAAGTGGCGATTTATACTTCAACAAACTTAGATAAAGTTGAAAATTACAGCGATATAGATGGTGATAGTGCCGATCCACAGGAGCCGTTTAAAGTTGAATCGACTAATTATTGGTGGTATGACAATAATGGCGTAAGAATAATAGGTGATGATAAGAAAAAAATTATAGGTTGAGGCAGTGGTTTTTCAATGCCATTAAAACTCATCATTAAAACCAATGTTAGTGCCCATTCAGCATACGGAATTCCTGATAAAGGCGAGCAGATTACCCTAGCTAAAACTTATCAAATAGCACCAAAATCGTAGTTATGTTATGTCAAACCAAATAGCATAATTATTTATCCTGAATATCAATGGGGGTAAGCCTGGTGATAATCCAGATTTGAATTATCAAATGTATTGGAGCGAACACGATCAAAAGGTGGTGGAGGTTATACTCAAGATTATGTACCAAATTATGGTTTTAGAATTAAACCAGTCGTATCGTCAAAAACATTTCCTACAACAGGCTTTCCTGGGGCTAAATTTCAGTTAGTGATGACTGGTGCACAAGCGGATTACGATTATCAATTAATTAACAACCCTGGTGATGGGGGTGTTGTTGATAAGAATGGTATGGTTAAATTAATAAGTAAACCATCAGGAACTGTCACTATAAGGGCTGTGTTAAAAAGAGATGCATCTGTTATGCATGAGTATAGTTTTACACCAATTTCAGTTTGGGCAAAACCTCAAGGCGATTTTAAAGGAGATAGAGCAAGTGGATGGCAACGATGTGGTGGTATTAATAAGTTTCTAAGCGTTAATGAGTTAACAAATGCTCCCACTACTACTATAGAGATCGATCCTGCTATTTTCTGGGGAGGGATTTTTACACGAGCAATTGATGGTTCATTATTTAGTGAGTGGGGATTTATCAATCAAAGATCTTATCCTGATTCTCAGTGGCGTGGCGGTGTTTATTGGACACGAGATCGAGAATCTTCTTCTAAACAATATCATGTATATTCTGATTCTGGGCATATAGGCACGGGAAATGACTCTTGGAATAACTATGTTGCATGTAAGGGGTAATTTTATTGTGTAACTTTTTTCTTTATAAAGTTGAGAGTATTGCTTTATTTGTGTAATAAAACCGTATTTATAATACTAAAATTAAAACATTTTTTAGTTGATAGAATATATTATTTATTAACTCAATTTTTAACTGGTGGAGTAGTGCTTTATCGTTATTCCATCAGTTAAAAATTTAGAATGAAAAACAATGTAACTACAATTTAAAGTGCAGTTCCTTTAGTTGGAATGAAAAAATCTTTGATATAAACATCTTCTATTTCTAATAACTTTATTTTTTTATCTATTCCACCAGCATAACCAGTTAAATTACCGTTTGCGCCGATAACTCGGTGGCAAGGAATAATGATTGATATGGGATTATGACCAACAGCCCCGCCTACGGCTTGGCTAGACATGCTTGCTTTGTTTGTTTTAATGGCGATCTGTTTTGCGATATCGCCGTAAGTAATGACCTGGCCATATGGAATTTTGCATAAAATTTCCCATACTAAGTTTCGAAAAGGTGTGCCATTTGGCGCAAGCTCTAATTGGTATGGATTCGGTCTTTTTCCTGAAAAATAATCATCAAACCATTTTTTTGTTGAGTTAAAAATGGGTAAATTAGATTTTTCTTCTGTTCGTGTATTGAGTGTGTGACCAAAATATTTTTCACCTTCAATCCAAGCCCCAACGAGCTTATTTTGTTGACTGGCTAGGGTTATTAGTCCCACTGGAGATGAATAATTGCATAAATAAAACATATTGATCTTTTAGTAACATTTAATAAATACACTATTAAATTATGCTTGTTTATGACGATAAATACTACAAATTTATCGATTAATATTATGAGCTAATAGTAAATGTGGAATATGGCTCATTGGTGAGCCATATATTTTGAAGTTATTTTGCTTGATTCTTGCCTTTTTCGACGTAGCTCATATCTCCAAGGCTTTCAACAATAAATTTACCATCGTCGGTGTAACGAATTTTAGTAACACTTGCGTTACCTAATCCAGCTGTAATTGGTTTATCTTGCCACTCTTGAACCATAGCCATAATTGCTAAACCGTGAGATACCACAAGCACGTTGCCACCACCTTGTGCTTTGGCTGATTCAGCAATGGCTTTTAATGATGCTTGCATACGATTTTTTACTTTATTGTAGTCTTCGGCTTCGCCTGATTTCTCAACTGCGGCGATTGCATCCATCATTGCTTTTAGGGTAACCTTGCCTTGAGCCATATCCGCCATTAGCTCTTTATCTGATGCATACCCTAAATGCTGTGCAGCTGGTGTCCACATGTTCGGATCAAAATCTCCTTCATAATCGCCAAAACACTGTTCACGCAAGCCTTCCATTTCATTAATTTGAATTTTATCGCCTTTAGTTTCTAAAACAATGCGAGCAGTTTGTCGTGCTCTACCTAAATCACTTGAATAAACTGAAATAAATTTGACATCTCTCAACCCTCGTCCTAATTGTTCTGCAACCTCGACACCTGGCTTTGTTAGCGGTGTATCAGACCATCCTTGGGCACGGTGTACGTTATTAAACATAGTTTTACCATGGCGAGTGACATAGATATATACATCATCCGCAAAAGCTTGCGATAAGGTCGTTATTGAAATAATTAATGAACTAATTAATATAATAAATTTTTTCATTGTTTTGTCCTCTTTATAATAAATTAAATCGGTAATCAATTACCGTTTCCGCCGAAAGTGAAGGTGAACGTTGGTATTTTCCGTGTCTAAGTTTTGGTGTTAGATCCGAAGCACTGACTGTTTTATAAGACCAACCATATCCAACCTTCGATAAAATAGAAAAATTTCTAAAAGCGCCACTAGTTGGTTTCCATATATCAAAAACGTTAATTTCGCCATTTTTTAATGTATTATGTTTGTAGTTAAATTGGCCATAATTCATATATAAGCCTGTACTATTATCTTTAACAAAATCATAACTCATTACTGTTGTTAGTACCAGTTCACCATCACGCAAATAATCTGCGCCAGCAGCGGCAAGACCGTTAAAACGAGCACGAGTATTTTTACCCAAATGTCGATTATAATATCCGATAGCGTTATGTTTGTTAGCATCTGTATAAGCTAAACCGACTTTAATACTCCAGTCTTCTTCTTTCCATTCGACATCGGTTGCATAGTGCCATGCGTGATCTTCAAACTCCTTTTTGTTTTGTTTCATGGCATCATAATTGTCAAGAGCATAACTTCCGTAGAATTGTCCACCTAAGATTAATTTTTGTATTGGTTTATAAGACAATTCAATTACATGGCGTCTTAAATAATCTTTAGCAACACCATAAGAATAATCTAAAGTAAGATCTTTATTTTTATAAGCGATTTCAGCTGTTGAAATATTATTAATAATTTTTTTACGATCGGCCGTTAAAAAACGTAATTTTTTAGCGGATTCGCGGGGTAGGGTGCTATCAATATAAGCCAATGAAAAATAAACGTTATCATATTTTAGAATTCCGCTATAACCAAGATAACTATTGCGGGTAAGATGTTGGGTTGAACTTATGATACCTAAATCCTTCATGCTATGCCAACCAGCTTTCCCATTAAAGTTAATAGCATCATTACCTAATTTTATTTTGGCATAACGTTGGGTAAATTTATTAAATCCGTGAGCGTTATGTTTGTTATAGCCTTTACCATCGTTATAAAGTAGATTACGGGTCGCAAAGTAATCACTGGCGCCTAATCTTATTATGTTATCATAGGTGACATCAAAACCGATCATGTCAAATAAATAACCTGATTTATAATCAAAGCTAAATGCTTGCCCCCAAGCGCTGTGTACCTCTTTAGGTTGGGATGCATTTTCTTTTAAATATTTCCAATAGTTTCGAGTAGAAAATACAAATTTGGTGTCTTTAAAAAATGTATCATCGAGGATTGAGTTTTGGGTTGTCGCATTTGCTAGCATAGAATAACCTGATATCCCTAATAGCATTATTGTGAAATATTTTATTTTCATTGTTCCTTTTCCTAATTGTTTTTTATATTAAAAAAACCTAAATACTAAATCAGAGAATAATTCTCTAATTAATATTTAGGTTTTGCCTGCCAAAAAGCAGTAACAATCCAATAATTTAAAGTTTTGTTTTATTTTTATGTATATGTGTTTTTTATAGTAATATGATTAATTTAAATAATTTATATCTCCATTCGATTAGCTATTTACCTTGTCACATGTTTATAAAAAAATAATAGGGGGGATGAGTAGCGTCAATCCTCCCAGATTATCTTATGCTTTCAAATTTTCACCTTTTGAGGAAATCACAGATTGATACCAGTAGAAGCTTTTCTTTTTATAACGATTTAATGTGCCTGTACCATCTTGATTTAGATCTACATAAATAAATCCATAGCGTTTAGTAACTTCGGCTTTAGATGCACTGATAAGATCTATTGGTCCCCAACTGGTGTATCCCATGACTTCAACACCATCGTTGATGGCTTCTCGGATTTGTACTAAATGATCATTCATATAATTAATCCGATAATCATCATTGATTGTATTGTTTGCTTCTAATTTATCTTTGGCACCTAAGCCATTTTCGACAATAAATAACGGTTTTTGATAACGCTCATAAAGTAAATTAAGAAGATAACGAATTCCAATTGGATCGATCTGCCACCCCCATTCGGATGCCTTAAGATAAGGGTTAGGCACCATATCTAAAATATTACCTTTGGTTTTTTGTGACTCATCATCTGTTGCACAGCAACTCATGTAATAACTAAATGAAACAAAATCGACTGTTTCTTTAAGATCTTGTTTATCTTGTTCAGTAATATCAAGCTTAATATGATTTTCTTTAAAGAAGCGATTCATATAGGTTGGGTAATAGCCACGCACCTGAACATCTCCAAAAAATAACCAACCATGATTTTCTTGATGAGTTTCCCAAACATCTTCAGGTTTTGGTGTAAGAGGATAAGCCACAGCACCTAATAACATGTTACCAATTTTTGCATCTGGAATGATTTGATGACAGAGTTTAACCGCTCGACCGCTAGCAACTAATTGATGATGGATTGCTTGGTAGATTTGCTGCTTGGTGCTGTTTCTGTCTAAACCAACACCAGTAAAAGGTTCATGTAATGACATGTTGATTTCATTGAAGGTAAGCCAATATTTAACCTTATTTTTATAGCGTTCAAAAACAGTTTTAGCGTAATGAGTGAAAAATTCAATGACTTTACGATTTTCCCATCCACCATATTGAGTAACAAGATAATAGGGCATTTCATAGTGTGATAAAGTGACTAGTGGCTTTATGTTGTGTTTTGCCATTTCATCAAATAATTTGTCATAAAAGGCTAAGCCAGCTTCATTTGGTTGTTCTTCATCGCCATTAGGAAATATGCGTGTCCAAGCAATTGATGTTCGTAAACAAGTGAAACCCATTTCAGCAAATAGAGCAATATCTTCAGGATAGCGATGATAAAAATCGATAGCTTTGTCTTTTATACTAGCAATATCAGTTTCATTGCGATTGATGATGTCACCAAATAAACCATTTGGCGTACAATCTGATGTAGATAAACCTTTACCATCTTCACGGTAAGCCCCTTCAACTTGGTTAGCGGCAATGGCACCGCCCCAAAGAAAATCATTAGGAAATTTTGTTGACATGTTTTACTCCTTATTTTGGGATAACGCTAATAAAGCCTCTCCGCTTTTAATATTATCTTGTTCAAAGATACGTTGTATATCTTGATAACTATCACTATTAGTAATGATAATTGGTGTGGTAACTTCAAAACCAGCTTGTTTAATTGCCTCTATATCAAAACTGACTAACAAATCACCTTTTTTTACTTTGCTACCAGTTTCTACATGAGCTTCAAAATGTTGACCATCCAATTTAACGGTATCAATACCGATATGAATTAATATTTCAGCTCCAGATTCTGTTTGAAAGCCAATTGCGTGTTTAGTTCGAAATAATGACACAACTTCACCATCATCAGGGGCGACAGCTTGACCAACAGTTGGAATGATTGCAATACCTTTACCCATTAATTCACTGGCAAATGTAGGATCTTTTACCTCACTTAATGGATTGACTTTGCCTGTCATTGGGCTGTAGATCGTGATTTTATGTTCAGTTTCCATATTGTTAGAAGATGAATTATCAATTTCATCCGTTTGAGATTTATCTTTAGGTATACCAAAGAAATAAGTAACGATTGTTGCAATTGCAAAGGAAATAATTGTAGCAATAACAACCGCATAAAATCTTGAATCGACCCCTTCAATTGGAATTAATTGTAAAAATGAAAATATACTAACCATACCAAATGAATAAGTGACAGTGTGATGGTAACCAACAATAGCCCCACCGATTGCGGCAGACAAACAACCAATAATAAATGGTTTTTTTAATGGTAAATTCACACCATAGATTGCGGGTTCTGTTACACCAAAAATCCCTGATAATACAGATGAACTTGCTAATGCTTTAAATTGTTTATCTTTAGAACGTAACATTACCGCCAATGCAGCCCCTGTTTGTGCAAAAACAGCCGGTAATAAAATAGGTAACATAAAGTCTTCATGATAAAGAGCCAAGTTATTCATTGAAAATGGTACTAATCCCCAATGAACCCCAAATATCACCATGATTTGCCAGCTAGCGGCTAAAATCATTGAAGCAATTACAGGGTTTAATTGATAGATGAAGATAATTCCAGAGGCAATAAGGTCACTTAACATTGACACAACTGGACCAATAACCGCAAAAGTTAACGGTACGGTAATTAATATGCTGAGTAATGGCGAGATAAATTTTTTAAATGAATCATGCAATATTTTATTAAAAGCACGTTCAAATATAGAATATACCCAACTCGCTAAAATAATTGGAAATACCGATGATGCATAAGGGATTAGACTAATTGGGATTGAAAAGAATTCGGTTTGTAATTCTAATGCGCCTCCCATCATACCGACAATATTAGGGTGAACTAATGCACCACCAATTGCCATGCCTACATAGGGATTACCGCCAAATTTTTTAACAGCAGAAAATCCTAAAATAATAGGTAGGTAATAAAAAGGTGCATCAGCAATGGCAAATAGGAAATTATAAGTAGGTGTTTCAGGGATAATGACATTGATTACTTGTAACAACGAGATTAAACCTTTTAAAATCCCACCAGCAACAAGTATAGCAAGTGCTGGAATAAAAATTCCCGAAACAAGATCAATCAATTTAGAGAAAATCCCCGATTTTTTGCCTGATTGCGAGGCTGGTTCGTTATTTTCATTAAGATTTGTCAGTTGCATAATGTCACTATATACATCAGCAACATTATTACCAATAACAACCTGAAATTGTCCTCCACTTTGTACAACAGTAATAACCCCGACCAGTTTTTTTAATGTTTCTGCATCGGCTTTGTTATCATCTTTCAATACAAATCTTAAACGAGTAGCACAATGCACTAAGCTGATAACATTGTCCTTACCCCCAACATGTTGAATAATTGATTCGGCAAGCTGTTTGTTTTTCATACCTTATCCTTTTCAATGCAAAAAAAAACCTAAATCCCTTTAATTTAAGGAATTTAGGTTTTGCTTGCATAGCTAACTGCTTTTCTATGCAATAACAATCCAAAAATGATTTAATAAAATTAGCATGATTTAAGAATAATGGATATAGTTTGTTTAAATATAATGATTAAAATGTGAGTTATATCACATTATTGATTTTTCAGTTCAGTTCGTAATCGTTCAATATGAATAGTTAAATAGAGACTATCGTCATCAGAAAGTGGATGTTGATATTGTTGTATTAAATGTAAATCTATCTGTTTAGTACAAAGATAGGCTAGTTCGTATTTTTGTCGTACTAATTCATACAAAGAATTATCTTGTTGTGTTTGCTTGCTGTGGCTTAAAATACGGTGAGCAAAAAATTTTAAATGAGTAACAAAACGTTGATAAGATAGGCAATTTTCGTCATATTCAAAGTTAAAGTGATATTTCACTATATTAAGAATTTCGTGCATGATTTTAGTCATATTAACAATATTGGGCATTGTGTCATTTAATTGCGCATTGATAATATGAAAAGTAATAAAACCAGCTTCGTCTTCTGGTAATTCAATTGATAATCGTTCTTTTATTATTGATAAGGCATACAAACCGATTTGAAACTCTTTAGGGTAAAACTTTTTGATTTCCCATAGAAATCCATTAGGAATATCAAAACCTTGTTTATGGCGCTCAATAGCAAAATGGATATGGTCGGTCAGCGAAATATAAATGCTGTCTTGTAATTTGCCATCTATGCATTGTTTTGCATGATTAATAATAATTTCAGATGTGGTTAACACTTCAAAAGGAATCTTTGAAAGCAATTCTTCAAATTTAGGGTATGTTTCTTTATTATTGAGTGAAAACTGCTTCTCTATGAGACTTGTATCAATTAAGTCACCTTCACGTTTTTTAAATCCAATTCCACGACCAGTAACAATTAATTCATTACCTTTAGCATCAAGTGTAACAATAACATTGTTGTTTAATATTTTATAAACTTTCATTGGGTATGATTAATTATATATGTCTATTTATTATGAATAGTCATAGAAAAATCGGAAGCAAAAATATAAAGAAATGTGATAAATATCATATTTTAAAAAATATTGTTTTTCTTTTACTATAAAAAAGCCCCGATAGGGTTAATGTATCGAGGCTGATTAGTCTATTATTTTATTATTGTGCTAATAATTTATTCATTGTTTGAATAAATTTACTTGGATCGCTAAGTGAACCTTTTTCAGCAAGTAAAGCCTGATCTAATAGTAGTTCTACCCAATCGTTAAATGCGCTTTCATCTTGCGTATCAGCAATACGTTTAACCAGCTTATGATCTGGGTTGATTTCAAACGTGTATTTGATTTCTGGTGCTTTTTGACCTGCTGCTGCAAACAATTTAGCCATTTGTGTGCTCATTTCGTCGGCAGCAGTGGTAACAATCGCAGGTGTATCAGTTAAGCGATGCGTTAATTTTACTTCTTTCACTTTATCGCCTAATGCAGTTTTAACTCGTTCAATAAATGGCTCAAGTTCTTTTTCAACTTGCTTTTGCTGTTCACTATCTTGATCAGCTAATTTTTCGATTGATTCGTCTGATTTACTGATAGATTGGAACTGTTTGCCATCAAATTCAGTTAAGTTACTCATCATCCATTCATCAATACGATCGGACAATAACAATACTTCAATACCTTTTTTACGGAATAGCTCAAGATGAGGACTATTTTTTGCCGCACCATAGCTATCAGCGGTAATATAGTAGATCTTTTCTTGACCTTCTTGCATTCGGCTAATGTAATCTTCTAGTGATATTGTTTGCGCATCGCTATCGCTATGAGTTGACGCAAAACGAAGTAATTTTGCAATTGCTTCACGGTTGGCAAAGTCTTCACCAGTACCTTCTTTTAATACTAAACCAAACTCACTCCAGAACTGTTGATACTGTTCTTTATCGTCTTTAGCAAGTTTTTCAAGCATTTGTAACACACGCTTAGTACATGCATTACGTAAGTTTTGGGTAATTTTGTTATCTTGCAAAATTTCGCGCGATACATTTAATGGCAAATCATTTGAATCAATTAAGCCTTTTACAAAACGTAAATAGTTAGGCATAAATTGTTCAGCATCATCCATAATAAATACACGTTGTACATACAGTTTTAAGCCGTGTTTATTATCACGATTCCACATATCCCAAGGCGCTTTTGCTGGAATATAAAGTAAGCTAGTATATTCTTGTTTACCTTCAACACGGTTATGACTCCAACTTAATGGATCGGCAAAGTCGTGTGATAAATGTTTATAAAACTCTTTATATTCCTCGTCAGTCACTTCTGATTTACTACGAGTCCATAGAGCTTGTGCTTTGTTAACCTTTTCCCATTTGACTTCTTTGCTTTTTTCATCAGTAGTTTGTACTTCAACAGGCAGTGAAATGTGATCAGAATATTTACTGATAATAGAGCGTAAACGCCAATCGTCTAAAAACTCTTTTTCATCTTCTTTTAAGTGTAAAGTAATTTCTGTACCACGAGTTTCTTTATTATCATCTGATATAGTATATTCACCTTCACCTGTTGACTCCCACATAACTGCTTCGTCGGCTTTTGCGACGGCTGCGCGCGTTCTAACTGTGACTTTATCGGCAACGATAAAAGCAGAATAAAAACCTACACCAAACTGACCAATAAGTTGGCTATCTTTGGCTTGATCGCTACCAATAGACTCTAAAAATGCTTTGGTACCTGATTTAGCAATAGTACCTAAGTTTTCAATCACTTCATCACGAGTCATACCAATACCATTATCGGCAATAGTCAAAGTGCCTGCTTCTTTATTGGTCGAAATACGCACACCAAGTTCACCATCGCCAGCATATAGATCTGGATTTTCTAACGCTTTAAATCGAAGTTTGTCGGCTGCATCGGATGCGTTTGAAATAAGTTCTCTTAAAAAAATCTCTTTATTTGAGTATAAAGAGTGAATCATTAAATGTAGAATTTGTTTAACTTCGGATTGAAATCCACGAGTTTCAGTGCCTTGCTTACTCATTGACTAGTTCCTCTATTATATTTAGTCAATTCAATTAATTCTAATGACGAAAATGATTTGTTATTAACTAACTTTTATCATTTTGCTCATTTAATAGCGCATTGCCTGTTAGATTAACTGAATAAAATTAACATAATGGTTTGATTTATTGATGTATTGCTATATGGGAGTAAAAAAAAAGATTTCAATAGGGGGGTAAGACATTTATTCATTGTTTGGTTATTTTTTGTTAAAAATGCAAAAAGAGAACAAAAAAAGCCTTAAAGAGGTCAAGGCTTTTTAATTAAAAGTTGTTTTAAATTAATAAAAGCTACATAAATCCATAAACAAGAATTAAAATAACAGCAACTGGAATAACGAATCGTGATAAAACAGTCCAAATGTTAAACCAGAAATTATTTAAATTTAATTCTTCACGGATACGTTTTTGGTTCATCATCCAAGCACCAAATATCACAGTGCCTAAACCTGTAACAGGTAACATTATTTTACTAGTTAAGTAATCAAGCAAATCAAATATATTTTTACCAAATAGTTTCACTTCAGCCCATTCATTAAATGATAAAATACATGCGATACCTAATGCCCAAATAACTAAACTACTTAAAATTGTTGCTGATTTTCTACCCAATGGTGTTTTTTCTTCTAACAATTCAACTGTTGGTTCAAGTAATGAAATAGAAGAAGTTAATGCAGCAAAAGTAAGAAAAATAAAGAATAAAACACCTAAAACAGTGCCGCCAGCCATATTACCAAAAGCAATCGGTAAGGTGACAAAAATAAGTCCTGGACCTTCACCAGGTTGTAAACCGTTAGCAAATACCAGTGGGAAAATCGCCATACCAGATAGCATCGCCACAATTACATCTAAAATAACTACAGTACGTGCAGTTGATAGTAAGTTCACATCTGAACCCAGATAAGAACCATATGCCATCATAATACCCATACCTAAAGATAGACTAAAAAATGCATGTCCCAATGCTGCCAATACTGCTGTACCGTTAATTGCAGACCAATTAGGAGTGAATAAAAATTTAAAAGCATCATAAAAAGATGGACCGCTAACATAAGCAGCATAACCAACTAAAACAAGTAATAACACTCCGAGCCCAGGCATCATCAATTTACAACCGCGTTCTAAACCAGCACCAACACCAAGAGCAACAATAAATGCTGTAGCAAACATAAATACGGTGTGCCAAGTTAGTAGACTGTTAACATTGCCAAGGAAGTGGGTAAAAAGTTGACCAGTAGCTTCGCCATTAGCACCTTCGAAAGAACCTTGGGCTGCTAAAACAATGTAATCAGTCGCCCACCCCCCGATAACACTATAAAATGATAGGATTAAAAAAGAACCTACTACACCAATGATACCAACCCAGCGCCATGATTTAGAACGGCCTTCTGAAACAGCGACATCTTCCATAGTATGAATTGGATTTTTTTGCCCTCGACGCCCAATTAACCATTCTAAAACTAAAATTGGCAAGCCAATAACAAACATAAATAGTAAATAGGTAAGCACAAACGCAGAGCCACCCATTTCACCAGCCATATAAGGGAATTTCCAAATATTACCTAACCCAACAGCAGAACCAGCCGCGGCCAGCATAAATCCCATGCGCGAACTCCACTGTGAGTGACTTTTTTTCATAGTACCCGTACTCATTAATATTGTTTCCTTTAATCTTAATTAGTTTAATTTAGCGTTGTGAAAAAAGTGTGTCATTTTATAAATGAAATTTTAATCATGCCATGAAATACTTCTATAAACAAGATATTATGCAAGTTATTGGTTATATCCGTATAAATTTTTAGCGAGTATCGATAGGATATGTATCATATTTATTTTTAATAACGATTATACTAATCAATATGTCATATTAAACATTTTTAAAACACTCAAAAAGAAGAAATCTACAATAAAAAATTACAACATCGCCAATTAAAGGCAAAATCAATTATATTTGTTAAAAATTATGATATGTTTTGAACTAAATAAATTCATTTAAGAACGATACCTTCTCACTGTCTTATTAATTGACGTAATAATCTTTTTGTAGGATAAATTATAAAGTAAACGCAGTGTTTAATATGTTATTTTTTTGATAAACAAGTTTAATTAGGCCGATTTATTGATAATCACAAGAACATAGCATATAGTTAATTTTAGATTTTACTGATATCAAAGAGCTACTATGTCACAAAACATCGACCAAAATGAAATTGACAAATTTTCACGACTTGCTGCCGATTGGTGGAACCCAAATGGTAAATGCAAACCGTTACACATTATCAATCCACTGCGTGTGGATTATATAAAACAAAAATGTGGATCACTAACCAACAAACTTGTGCTTGATGTTGGCTGTGGGGGAGGGATATTATCTGAAAGCCTAGCCAAATTAGAGGCAAATGTTACCGCCATTGATCTTGCTGATGAATCGCTTACCGTTGCCAAAATTCATGCCGAACAAAATGGTCTTACGATCGATTATCAAAAGCAAACGGTTGAAAAATATGCACAACAACATCCTGCCAAGTATGATGTCATTACTTGTATGGAGTTATTAGAACATGTACCTGATCCTTTTTCTGTCATACAAGCCTGTGCAAAATTGCTTAAACCAGGAGGTAAACTATTTTTATCGACTATTAACCGTAATCATAAAGCAAAATTGTTATTGATTTATGGAGCAGAATATATTGCTCGCTTAGTGCCCAAAGGTACGCACGACTTTAATCGCTTCATTCGCCCATCAGAGTTAATGGCGTTTGTTGAGCAAGCAAAATTAGATGTAGAGGCTATTATCGGTATGGAATATCTTTTATTTAAAAATCAATTCAAATTAAGTCCAAATGTGGATATAAATTATATATTAATGGCACAAAAATCAGATTCATTTTAAAAATGTGATCAAATTCTCATTTTAGATATTTCCCCCTGTATTTTTTTAAAATTTCTCTATAATTTAGCATGTTACCGATAACAAGGGATATTTTATTTTAGAGGACCTATTTATGCCGTTAATAATAATTGCTATTGGTGTAGCACTGCTACTTATTTTAATGTTACCACTTCGAGTCAATGGTTTTATTGCTCTAATTCTAGTTGCGCTAAGTGTTGGTGTAATGGAAGGCATGCCAGTTATGGATGTGGTGAAATCCATAAAAAATGGAGTCGGAGGTACGCTTGGTAGTTTAGCCTTAATTATGGGCTTTGGAGCAATGTTGGGAAAATTATTGGCCGATTGTGGTGGAGCTCAACGTATCGCAACAACGCTAATTGAAACATTTGGTGACAAGAAAATCCAATGGGCGGTTACACTTACTGGTTTTATTGTTGGTTTTGCACTTTTCTATGAAGTTGGGTTTGTTCTTTTATTACCATTAGTATTAACTATTGCTGCAACGTTACGTATATCGCCACTATATATTGGTATTCCTATGGCTGCGGCTTTATCTGTGACCCATGGCTTTTTACCTCCTCATCCTGGTCCTACAGCTATTGCTGAAATTTTTAAAGCAGATATGGGACGTACCTTACTCTATGGTACTATCATCGGTATCCCAACGGTAATTTTAGCTGGACCTGTATTAGCAAGATTACCATTTATTCGCGTAATTAATCATCCAATTGAAGAAGGCTTATATAATTCTAAAAAATTTACTGATGAGCAAATGCCAAGCTTTGCAGTCAGTGTTTTTACCGCTTTAATTCCAGTTATTTTAATGTCAATTCGTGCGGTTTGCGATATGACTTTAGATAAAGGACATGCAGTGTTACCTTATGTAGAATTTCTAGGTGATCCAGTCATTGCAACTTTGATTTCTGTATTAGTTGCGGTATTTACATTTGGCCTTTTACGTGGACGCTCCATGGCTGAAGTTAATACTACTCTAGTTGATTCAATCAAAATTATTGCCATGATGTTATTAATTATTGGTGGAGGCGGAGCATTTAAACAAGTGCTTGTTGATAGTGGTGTAAAAGTTTACATTGAACAAATGATGCATTCATCGAATATTTCACCTATTGTAATGGCTTGGTTAATTGCGGCATTGCTTCGATTAGCGCTTGGTTCTGCGACTGTTGCTGCGTTGACAGCAGGAGGCATTGTGTTCCCTCTCATTGCTTCAACAGGGGTAAGTCCTGAACTGATGGTTATTGCAACAGGAGCTGGAAGTGTTGTATTTTCGCACGTTAATGATCCTGGATTTTGGTTATTTAAAGAATATTTCAATTTAAGTATTGCTGAAACCTTGAAATCTTGGTCACTATTAGAAACTACAATTTCTGTTTGTGGATTAGTAGGGTGCTTAGCTATTAATATGTTTATTTAATAAAACATTAAGAGCCGATTTTTTACCTCACCAGTTTTATTTAATTGGTGAGGTGTTTTCAATATATCTTCACTTATATTTAATTCTATTGTATTTTTATTTACTTTTTTATTTCAATATAGAATAAAATTTTCCTAGCCTTTTAAGTTAAAAGTAAGTAGAATGTCTCGGCAATATTTTATCAACAATTTAACTCAATGGTGAATATTGTCATGTCCCGTATAGTCAAAGAAGCTCTCACGTTTGACGACGTGTTATTAGTTCCAGCCCACTCAACTGTATTACCTAACACTGCTGATATTAGTACTCAATTAACCCAAACCATCAAGCTCAATATTCCAATGATTTCTGCCGCAATGGATACTGTAACCGAATCTGATTTAGCTATTGCACTTGCTCAAGAAGGTGGTATTGGGTTTATTCATAAAAATATGTCAATTGAAAATCAAGCCAATCATGTAAAACGTGTTAAGAAACATGAAAGCGGCATAGTACAAGATCCTGTATCAGTTCTACCAACTGCAACTATAAAGCAAGTTATCGAACTAGCTAAAGAGTATGGTTTTGCAGGGTTTCCAGTTGTAACTGAAACTCAAGAACTAGTTGGCATTATCACCGCACGCGATGTAAGATTTGCAACGGATCTTTCTTTACCTGTTACTGCGGTGATGACACCGAAAGAACGCTTAGTGACTGTAAATGAAGGTGAACAACGTGAAATCGTGCTGCAAAAAATGCACGAATACCGGGTTGAAAAAGTCCTTGTTGTTGATGGTCGATTCCACCTAAAAGGTATGATTACAGTCAAAGATTATAACAAAGCTGAACAAAAACCTAATGCTTGTAAAGACAAACAAGGTCGTTTGCGTGTTGGAGCAGCTGTTGGCGCAGCCGCTGGTAATGAAGAGCGGATTGCAGCATTAGTAGAAGCAGGTGTAGATGTATTATTGATTGATTCATCGCACGGCCATTCAGAAGGCGTACTTGAGCGTATTCGCCAAGCAAGAAAGTCCTATCCAGATTTACAAATTATTGGCGGTAACATCGCCACAGCAGAAGGAGCTAAAGCCTTAATTGATGCAGGTGTTAACGCCGTTAAAGTAGGAATTGGCCCCGGCTCAATTTGTACAACACGCATTGTAACTGGTGTTGGCGTACCTCAAATTAGCGCCATAATGGATGCTGTCGAAATTGCACAAAAACACAACATTCCTGTTATTGCTGATGGTGGAATTCGATATTCAGGTGATATTGCTAAAGCTATTGCAGCAGGTGCATCTTGTGTAATGGTTGGCTCAATGTTTGCAGGTACTGAAGAAGCGCCAGGTGAAATTGAACTATTCCAAGGCAGAGCATATAAATCATATCGTGGAATGGGTTCGCTTGGTGCAATGACAAAAGGATCTTCTGACCGTTATTTCCAAACTGACAATGCTGCTGATAAACTTGTGCCAGAGGGTATAGAAGGTCGTATTGCCTACAAAGGTTTACTAAAAGAAATAGTTCATCAACAAATGGGGGGATTAAGATCTTGTATGGGATTGACCGGTTGCGCAACAATTGATGAGTTAAGAACTAAACCTAAATTCTATCGCATTACTGGTGCTGGAATGAAAGAAAGCCATGTGCACGATGTACTTATCACCAAAGAACCACCAAATTACAGAGCTGGAGCGTAAAAAAAAGAAGAGGGATGCTTCCCTCTTTTTATGTACTGATTTAATGCCGTTTACCAATAAAGCGAACATTTAAACAAACATAATAATTGCTATCTAATATCTTAAATGGAGTAAATAAAGGTTATTTGGAAAAATTATCTTGTTTTTAGAGTTAATTCTAAATTTTGTGTATTTGCTAATTAAAGGTGAAAGGCAATTTAATCACCGAATTTTATATAATTTTATATTAAAAATACTCGAATATTGAAATTTCATATTAATTTATTCACATTGGGTAAAGTTCTGTAAATGATAATGGATGAAATTTAATAAACGGCTATTCAACTTAAAAGCTTACTATCTGGGAAAAAGATTACGGCTATACTTTGCCTTGTTTATAACCCTCCTTATTTCAATTTGCCAAGCGCTAATGTGATATCAGATCTCAATAAAATTAAACGGTCTAGACTCCTGAATTATTTTTACTCTCTGCAATATCAGAAGGTAAGATAATTATTTGCAATGAAAGCGAGCAAAAACAAAATAGGGAATATCTTTTAAAGATAGTACACGTATTAGTAAAACATCGATTCAACATTGATAATTTTATTGTGTTTAATAGACTTTGTTGTGTCTTTAATAATATCACATAGTAAAGTTGCAGACTGTTGTCCCATTTTAAATAGTGGTTTATTAATTCTACATAAATTATCTAATTCATTATATTTAAGTTCTTTAGAAGAGCTAAAATAAGAGATAGTGAGAGGTTGAGTCAGTTTTGATTTACTTTCATTGGCTTGATGTAACGCCCCTAAAACCATGCTATCAGGAGATTGATTGTGTAGGTCTTTATAATAAATTTCATCTAAATAGGTTAAGCTAAAATTATCGGCACAAATGACGGCTGATGGCGATTTACTGCCGTTTATTAATTTTTCTATTGCTGATCTGGCATGTTGATAAGTAAAACAACCTTGAATAATATATCGAGGCTCAATAACAATATTGGCACGTAGCAATGCTTGTTTATAACCTTGTAGCAGAAGTGCTGAATTTATCAATTGGTCATTATTAAGCAAAATAGCAACTTTGGTATGAGAATTTTCAGTTAAATATTTCGTCATTTGATATCCGATCAATAAATGATCAAAGTGAACGCAAATAAAATCAAGCGAAAAGTGATTAACTAACACAATGGGTGGTAATGTATCTTTATAAGAAACCAGTGTTTTTAAATATGGAGCATCATTGATAATGATAATACCGTCAAATGCATTTTGGGCTACATAACGAATAATATGATGGATATCGTTTCTATTATTATAAGGAAACTGCAAATAAAACAGTTGATACTGCTCTTTTTTCAAAGCTTGTTCTAAACCAAGATTGATTAAACTTTTTGAAAAAAGTTGATTATCAATAATTAATATCTTTCTACTGTTATGTATTGATTGAAAGGGTTTTAAATTTTTTGATGTATCTATATTTAATTCCTCAATAGCTTGATAAACGCGTAGTTGAGCTTGAGGGGAAGTTAAATGTGGTTTTTTTAATACTCTTGAAACCGAAGCAACTGAAATATTAGCTTTTGTAGCAATATCCGATAGAGTGATTTTTGTCATATTAACGAATAAATTTTGATTAAAGTGGCTTATTACTTTACGGATATTAAGCTAATTTGTAAGGGATCAGATTTTGTTTTGTCGATCTATGTTCCAAAATATTTATCAAAGATATTAAAATCAGCTTAGATAAATATGAGTTCTCAAAAAAATACTGAAACAAAAAAGTTGATTACTAGAAAATCAGGTAAAAATTTGTGTTTTATTATTAATAAAAAAGATAGAATTGAGTCCTTATGAGATAAGGAAAGAAAAAGGAACCTTATATGATAAAGAAATTTTTACTTAGTACAATTTTGTTTACATTTAGTTATTGTGCTTATGGTCAATTACTTGATATCAACCCTAAATATCGTGGTGATCCTTTTTTTATTAGTGTTAATATGCAGCAATTGAAGCAAGATTGTACAAAAAATGAAGATGAATATAATCAATTAAATAAGCAAGACAAGTTAAGATATGATAATCGTTGTCCGTTGAATAATTTAAAATTTGATTTTAAACAGTTAGATAAATTGATTAATGATGATCCTTTTGTCTATAATGGTAATGATTTTCAACTAAAATTGAGCATTAACCCAATTAATCCTAAGATCAAAAATGAGGACGATTTACCTAATTTGGGGCGAGATATTACGTTATCTTTAATTAGCAAAAATCAGGTAATAGATAAACTTTTTTTAGCAAATAATTCTTTTTCTAATAATCCTAATCTTTGGAATGGCTATCAGCATTACTATATTGCTCCAAGTGGCGATATTTACACATTATTGACAATAAAAGCAGAACCTATTGAGGATGAGTCTGGGACTTTTCCTACATTATGGAAGCATTATAATATTGACGCTAGTAATATGAAATTTGAGCTTAAAGAGATGCTAATTGAAATGCCAGAAGCATCTTATCAAATTATCTATCCTAATCAATTTAATACTAATTCTCACGAAGGCGCTGTTGAATATGGTTTAACATTAGAAGAGTCCATTGCACTGTTTAATCAATCAGTTAAAAATGGCCTTTCTGATTATAGTCTTGATTTTAGAGTCTATCGTTATTATCAAGATCAACTAAAGGAAAAAATAAAATTATTTGATAATAAAAAACAACAGCAAGATTCATTGTTGTCATTACAACAAAATATAAATACAACGTGTTTAATTACATCCGCGCCGATTTATGAAAGTGATATTGAACCTTATTTAGACAAAGTTTTGACTTGCTTAATTGATCAATATCGACAGGCGATCAAACACGTGGAAGATGAGTTAGCCAATTAGTATTATTTGGAAATCAATATAATAAGCGAGAATAAATTTTATTAGTAAAAGAGAATTAATTATTGGTGAAAACTAAAAAATCATCTTATTAGTTGAATAGTCAAATAACCGGTGAAAATGTAAACTGATAAATTCATTTTCGAGTATTATCAAAAACTCAGTATCAAGCCATCTTAATGATGGCTTATCGTTTTAATGTTCAGAGTCACAGCCAAATAAAATCTATTCATCTAATGCTATTGTTATATATCTTTTTCCGCTATCTTTGACAATATAGTGATATAATTACCGTTAATTTTTTTATTTGGGTTTATAAATATGTCTGCATGGAATATTGCTATTGTGGGGGCGACAGGACAAGTGGGTTCTGCGCTAGTTGAATTATTACAACAACGTAGTTTACAAGACAATAGTCTAAAAATTGAAAATCTCTATTTGGTCGGTAGTGACAATAGTGCTGGTGAAGTTGTTCGTTTTGCTGGTAAAAATTTAACTGTTACCGATAGTACACAAATGGACTGGAGCCAGTGTCATTTTGCCTTTTTTGTTGCTGGTTCTGAAACAAGTGAAAAATATGCACAAATTGCGGCAGAATCAGGTTGCGTAGTGATTGATGCAAGTGGCTATTTTGTTCAGCAGGATCATATTCCATTAGTAGTACCTAAAGTTAATAACAGTGTATTAACTGAATACCGTAATGAAAACATTATAGCTGTAGCTAGTGCCACAGTGTGCCAATTATTGCGTTGTGTTGCGTCGTTAACTGATATTGAGTTATTAACCAATTTACATGTCACCAGTTTTATTCCGGCCTCATTGTATGGTAAGCCAGGAGTGGATGAGCTGGCTGGGCAGAGCGCTCGCTTATTAAATGGCATGCCAGTTGATAATCAGTTATTTGACAAGCAATTAGCATTTAACTTATTACCCGTATCGCACGAACATGATGATTCAATATTAGGTGAAAAGTCGCAAGTTAATCAAATTCGTAAAATATTAAATAATTATGAACTTCCTGTCTCTATTGAGTTAGTAATTGTGCCTGTGTTTTATGGGGTGTCACAAGCTATTAATGTATCAAGTAGCTTACCGATTGAGTTAGATATGGCACGTTTTAGCGAGTTTGGGGTTGAAGTGCAAAGCGATAATCTGCCAACTCCTGTTACCGAAGTTAGTATAGAGTCTGAAGGTCAGCTAACTATTAAATTGGCTAATTTGAGACACAGTTACGGCCATTATGAACAAATTCAATTTTGGTCAGTTGCTGATAATATTCGTTATTTAGGTGCATTAATGTTAATTGAGACACTTGAGATCCTCATTAATGACTATATATAAAATTGCCCTTGGTATTGAATATGATGGTAGTAATTACTTTGGCTGGCAACGACAGCAGTATGTTGATTCTATTCAAGAAAGACTAGAATCCGCACTATCGACAATTGCTAATTCACCAATAAACGTCTTTTGTGCTGGTCGCACAGATGCTGGTGTACACGCAACTGGTCAAGTTATTCATTTTGAAACCCAAGCTATGCGATCAGCTAGTGCTTGGACAATGGGAGTGAATTCTCATTTACCTGATAATATTGCGGTGCGTTGGTCGCAAGTAGTTGATGATGGTTTTCATGCGCGGTTTAGTGCGACTGCTCGGCGTTATCGTTATGTGATTTATAATCATCGTTATCGGACAGCAATTTTAGCTAAAGGAGTATCGCATTATTATTTACCTTTGGATGAAACCTTAATGCATCAAGCTGCACAGTATTTATTAGGTGAGAATGATTTTTCATCCTTTAGAGCTGCGCAGTGCCAATCAAGAACACCTTGGCGTAATATTCATCATATCGAAGTTTGGCGACAAGGTGAATTTATTATTGTTGATATTAAAGCTAACGCGTTTGTTCACCATATGGTACGTAACATTGTGGGCAGTTTACTTGAAGTTGGTGCGGGTAATCGACATCCAGAATGGATTAGTGAACTTTTACAGGCTAAAGACAGAACGAAAGCTGCTGCAACAGCAAAACCTGAAGGATTATATTTAGTTCAGGTGGATTATCCATCAGAATATCAAATACCAACCCAAGCATTAGGCCCATTATTTTTAAAATAAGTTGGATAATAAGCAAACAATAAAAAGTTAATTAAATTAAAAAGATAAATGTAATGAAGACTGATCGAACAAGCACAAATAAAGATTCTAGAAATCAAGAAGCGAAAAAATCAAACTTGCATAATATCAAGCTTCCACCACACTCAATTGAAGCTGAACAAGCAGTACTTGGTAGCTTGATGCTTGATAATCAACGTTGGGATGCTGTATCTGAAATGATCACTGATCGCGATTTTTATTCGCGTCATCATCAACTAATTTTTTCTGAAATGCATACATTGGTCAGTAAAGGTACACCAATTGATTTAATTACCCTTTCTGAAAGCCTTGAAAGTAAAGATGTTTTAGCTGATGTTGGTGGTTTTGCTTATTTGGCTGAACTTTCAAAAAACACACCAAGTGCGATTAATGTTGTTGCTTATAGTGATATTATTCGCCAACAAGCGATTTTACGTGAATTAATTAGTGCATCAAATGATATTGCTGATAACTGTTATGCAACAGAAGGGCGAGATAGTACCGAAATTTTAGATTTGGCGGAAAGCAAAATATTTCAAATCGCTGAAAGCCGAACTAAACAAGGTGAAGGTCCAAAAAGTATTACCGAAGTGCTAGAAGCAACGGTAGCTAAAATCGAAGAGTTGTTTCAACGTCCACATGATGGTGTGACAGGGGTTTCAACAGGTTATATCGATTTAGATAAAAAAACGGCTGGTTTGCAACGTTCCGATTTAATTATCATTGCGGCAAGGCCATCAATGGGTAAAACCACTTTTGCTATGAATTTGTGCGAAAATGCTGCGTTAGAACAAGAAAAACCAGTATTAATATTCAGCTTAGAAATGCCTTCAGAACAAATCATGATGCGTATGCTAGCTTCGCTTTCACGTGTTGACCAAACGAAAATTCGAACAGGACAACTGCAAGACGATGATTGGGCAAGAATCTCAAGCACAATGGGACTATTGCTCGAAAAGAAAAACATCTATATCGATGACTCATCAGGTTTAACGCCAATGGAATTACGCTCAAGAGCAAGACGTATTTATCGGGAACATAAAGGCTTAAGTATGATAATGGTTGATTACTTACAGCTTATGCGTGTACCGAATATTTCTGAAAATCGGACTTTAGAAATTGCCGAAATATCGCGTTCATTAAAAGCCTTGGCTAAAGAATTACAAGTTCCTGTTGTTGCACTATCTCAGCTTAATCGTAGTTTGGAGCAACGAGCCGATAAAAGACCAGTTAACTCTGATTTACGTGAATCAGGCTCTATCGAACAAGATGCTGATGTGATTATGTTTATCTATCGTGATGAGGTTTATAACGAAGCTTCAGAACATAAAGGCATTGCTGAAATTATTCTAGGAAAACAGCGAAACGGACCAATTGGGAAAGTTCGATTAAAATTCCAAGGTCAGTTTTCGCGTTTTGATAATTATGCTGATAATAGTAAATATTTGGATGATGAATAACAATTAAATTAATAATAACAGCGTAAAATGGCTTAAAAATATCATTACGCTGTTTTTTTATAGCTGTAAAAAAGTATTTCTAAAAACGGCTTCTTTGCAATAGTTACAAGAATAATTTTAGTGGCGTAATTTTTTGCTAGTAATAAACTGATAAACCTGAGCAAATAAAAATATGGTTGCTTGCAAAATAACAATACAAGCACTGGTTGATGCATCTGCATAATAACTTATCAAGGTGCCTGCCACCGTTGAAAATGTAGAAACTAACACAGCAATTACTAACATCCATTCAAAACGTTTAGTTAACGAAAAAGCAGTTATACCTGGAGCTATCAGCATAGCAATAACTAAAATCATCCCCGCTATTTTTAACGAACCTACAATGGTTAAAGCTAACACACTTAATAAACCATAATGTAATAGTTTAACTGGTAGTCCAACAACTTTAGCTTGTACAGGATCAAAGCAGTAAAGCATAAGATCACGGCGTTTTATAATAACTAAGATTGATACAATTGTAGCAATAAATATGATCTTTTTAAGCTCGTCATAACTAGTGCCAAGTACACTACCAAATAGGATATGATTTAAATGCTGTGAAGTATCTACTTTTGAAAATAATACTAAACCAAAAGCAAACATACCCGAAAATACAATCCCCATTACGGTATCTTCTTTCAATCGGCTGTTTTCTTTGATATAACCTGTTGCAACTGAGCAAAATAGGCCTGAAGCAAAAGCACCAATTATAATGGGAATACCTGCTAAATAGGCAAGCACAATTCCAGGTAAAACCGCATGCGAAATTGCATCCCCCATTAATGACCAGCCTTTTAAAACTAAAAAGCAAGAAAGCAAAGCACAAACTATACCAGTTGCTAGTGCAGCTAAAATTGCTCGCTGAATAAGAGGAAGGGTCAGAGGATAGTAGATAAATTCCCAAAACTCGGTCATACCTTTCTCCCTTTATTTAAACGGCTTTTACGGATCTGAAGATGATTGGCAATAAGTCCTTGCTTTGGTGCAAATAAAAATGTGGCAATAAAAATCAGCGTTTGTAGCGTTACAATAACGCCACCAGTTTCGCCATTTAAAAAGTAGCTAATCCAAGCACCAACAGCACTAGTTACAGTGCCAATAAGAACCGAGATAATCAATAGCCGAGAAAATCGATTAGTCAGTAAGTAAGCGGTTGCCCCAGGGGTAACAACCATAGCTATTACTAAAATAGCCCCAACTGTTTGTAATGCTGCAACGGTACATGCGCTTAAAATAGTAAAAAATAGGATTTTTAGTTTTAATGGTTTTAATCCAATCGATCTGGCATGAGTTTCATCAAAAAAGACAACTAACAAATCCTTCCAAAAAAAGAAAAGTAGTATAAATGATACCAAAATAATGATTTGCACTTGCCACATATCGCTATCATCAATTCCAAGAATATTACCAAATATAATAGTTTGTGCGTTAACAGATGTTGGATTGAGCGAAATAATTAACAAACCGACAGCAAAAAAGGTTGAAAAAATAAAACCGATAGTGGCGTCTTCTTTTAAGCGTGTAAAGGCACGAACCAACGTAATTGCAAGTGCCGCTAGTAACCCAGTAAAAAATGCTCCAATTGAATAAGGTAGTCCAAGTGCATACGCACCAGCAACACCAGGTACAACAGAGTGCGATAGCGCATCGCCCATTAGTGACCAACCTTTTAACATTAAAAAAGCCGATAAAAAAGCACAAGCAGCGCCAACAATACTACTTACCCAAATCGCTTTAAGCATAAAATCGTAGGTAAATGGTTCAAGTAAAAGTTCCATTTATTGTTACCCCTTGGGTTTATTATCGTAATGGTCAATCAATAAATCTCGATGGGGGGAATCATGCTTACCTTCGCCATAAAAAATAGCAGCACGCTCATCGTCAGTTAATATGGATACTTTACGAGGATCTTCGTCATCATGCAGTTTCTCGCCTGATAAACTAAGGTAACGTAGTGCACCACCAAAGGTGGTCATTAAATTTTGCGGTGTAAAAGTTGTTTTAGTTGGACCAAAGGCCAGTACAGTTTGATTAATTAATACCACTTGATCACAAAATTCAGGAACACTACCTAAGTTATGGGTTGAAACTAAAATTAAATGGCCTTCTTCTCGCAGATCTTTCAATAAATCAATAATGGCATTTTCGGTTTTAACATCAACTCCAGTAAAGGGCTCATCTAGCAACAACACTTTACCTTGTTGAGCTAATGCTCGAGCTAAAAATACTCGTTTTTTTTGCCCACCAGAAAGTTCGCCAATTTGACGATGCTTAAAATCAAGCATGTTCACACGTTCAAGAGCAATATCAACTTGTTTTTTGTCTTCTTTGCTTGGAATACGTAAAAAAGACATATGCCCGTATCGCCCCATCATTACTACATCCGACACCAGAACTGGAAAATCCCAATCGACTTCTTCGGTTTGTGGCACATAGGCAATGATATTTTGCTTTAAAGCTTGCTTTACTGAGAAATCATTAAAAGTTACACGCCCACGGGTTGGATGAACCATTCCCATAATGCTTTTAAATAACGTTGACTTGCCACTACCATTAATACCAACTAAAGCACAAATAGTACCACCGTTTAAGCTAAAGCTAGCATCATAAATTGCAGTATGGCCATTATTATAAGTCACCGTGATATCATCAACTTTCAAGCAAATTTGAGTCATTATTTTTCAAATCCTTTAGCAATAGTTTCAACGGTCACTTTTAACAAATCAATATAAGTTGGAACAGGACCATTTTTAGTTGAAAGCGAATCGACATACAAAACGCCACCATATTTAATATCGGTTTCTTTGCTCACTTGTTTAGCGGGTTTATCTGAAATAGTACTCTCACTAAAAATGACAGGAATATCATTTGCTCTCACTAAATCAATTAATTGCCTAACTTGCTGAGGTGTGCCTTGTTGTTCAGCGTTTATTGGCCATAGGTAAGCTTCTTTCAAATTATAGTCACGAGCTAGATAACTAAAAGCTCCTTCGCTGGTCACAAGCCAACGTTTTGACTCAGGGATTTTGGCCAATCGTTCACGTAATGGTGCATCAAGTGCTTTAATTTTAGCAATATAATCAGCAGCATTTCTATTATAAATAGCCGTATTTTTAGGATCATATTTGACAAATGCCGCGCGAATATTTTCAATATAAATTAAGGCTAGTGTTGGCGACATCCAAGCATGTGGATTAGGGTTACCTTTATAGCTTCCTTCTCGGATTGGCATTGGCTCAATACCTTCAGTCACAACAACGGATGGGACATCTTTTACATCTTCAAAAAAGCGTTTAAACCAAAGCTCTAAATTAAGACCATTCCATAACACTAAATCTGCTGAAAGCACTTTGGTAATATCTTGCGGGGTAGGGTCGTATTCATGAATTTCTGCGCCGACCTTGGTAATTGACTCTACTATAGCAGCATCACCAGCTACATTTTGCGCAATATCTTGAATAACCGTAAAGGTAGTAACGACTTTAAATTTCCTTTCTGACGCTTGTGCAGATTTGTGCATACCTGTCAAAATAATTAACGAAGTTAAAATAACCTTTAATAATATTTTACGATTTTTCAAAAAATTGAACTTCATTAGCGACTCCTAGCGTTTAACTCATAAACAAATAGCAAAATTCAGTGATTGTTTCTAACAAATCTAACAAATATCTTTCAATTTAATTACTTGTAGTAGTGACACTTCATTGCCAATTATTTATAGCAATAAATTTAAATGTTAATGAGAATTATTATCATTTAAAAGGTAAAAGTCAATTTTTTTTAAAGTTCACGATCTCAATTAACTTTAGACATAGCTATGTTATTAATTCATTGTATATAAAACCAAAATAATTAGTAGCTAATTCCGTCTATTTAAATAATAGTTAAAGTAGAAAAGATTATTTATTAAATCATATTAATCTAGCTTTATACTATGAAAAACACTTGTTGTTTTACCTTATTTTTTAATAAAGCGAGGCTTAATATGAAACTGCGAAAAGTGATGATTATCGGCGTGGGTAATGTGGGATCAACAACGGCTTATACATTGGTTAACCGAGGTATTTGCGAAGAAATTGCACTTGTTGATCTTAATAAAGAATTAGCCTATGGGCATGCACAAGATTTACTAGATGCGGCAGCCTATCGGCAAAACATGGTCAAAGTTAGCCTGCGTGAATCGACTGATTGTTCAGACATTGACATAGCCATTATCACCGTCACATCAGGCATAGCTCAAAAAAGCCGTGCAGAAGAGCTTGCAGGAACCTCTAAAATCATTGCCAACATAGTGCCTGATATGATGAACAATGGTTTTAAAGGCATATTTTTAATTGCCACCAATCCTTGCGATGCAATTACATATCAAGTCTGGAAACTATCTGGCTTGCCTCGTCATCGAGTGATTGGTACAGGAGTATGGCTTGATACGGTACGTTTGCGTCGATTATTGGGTGAAAAAATGGATATTGGTCCACAAAGCATTGATGCCTTTATTGTAGGTGAGCATGGTGATTCACAATTCCCTGTTTGGTCGCATTCATCGGTTTATGGAATTAATCTTAATGATTTAGAAAAAAACAAAATTGATTTTGAACAAATTGGCACGCAAGCTCGAAAAATGGGCTTTGAAATTGCTAACCGTAAGCATTGCACCGAATATGGCATAGCTAGCACTATCACCGAAATTTGCCAACATATATTCACTAATAGCCACCGAGCATTAGCGCTTAGTTGTATTTTAGACGGCGAATATGGCTATAAAAATGTTGCAATTGGTGTTCCTGCTATTTTAGACCAACATGGTATTAAAAAAGTGATCAAGCTCGACTTTAACGAAAATGAAAAAAAACTCTTTGAAAAAAGTGTAAATATTGTAAAAGGGTATATTGATCATATCAAATTACCGTAGCACAAATTATTTTCGCTATTGCTTGAATAGTGCGCTAACCTAGCGTTATCTATTTGTGGCGTCATTGCATACACAATACGCCACGAACAAGGTTTTTATAACGATCATGGAAGAAAAAGAAATAGTTTTGAAATATAACTGCTAATCTTCTAAGATGATTTTAAGTTGGTTTTCAAGTTGATTATAGTTAGCATCACTTAAAAAATGGTAATGAGTATCTCTGATATGGCTGGCGATTTTTTTATATGTATTAAGATGTTCAGATACGGGATAGCAAGCAATATAATCATTAAAAGCGGTAACATCAGCAACGTCAGCAAACTGCTTTTTATATTGAGATGATGCAGTTTGAGTATTGGCGAACGTATAATTAGTATTAAACCAACTAAACAACAATATAGTTAATAACAATGGTATTTTTTTCATGGTTGCATTTTTCCTAGTTATTTCCTTTTATCAGTGAGATATTGCACACTATTATTTCTTATTTTAATTTAGCATATTAAATCTATACTCTGTATAGATTTATTAAAATCAATCACAATCAACATGCAACCTTTTTTTAGCACATTGCACACACTCAAACAAATAGCCAACGAACGTCCCGTCTTTCGATAAAGACGATTTTATCAATTCTTCGGGATAGTCTTGGATATCATCTAAGATTTCATCAAAATAGGGTTCAATTTCTTTGGCTCCAACATAACCAATAAAAGCACAAGGTTCGTTACAATGCGATAACCAAACTTCCTGTTGCCATGATGAATAACTCGGGGTTTTTAATACTATTTCGTCTAACATTTCGGATGGCACATCTTCTACGCCATAATTATCGTTGAATTGACCTTGATATTTTTCTGCAGCCGAACCATCGGCAATACACCATGGGCAGATATAATCAGGATCTTCAACACAATAAGGTACCAAATTATATTTTATTGTTCGTTTTTGATTACAAACGGAACAAATTCCCTTTTCATTAACAAAAATATCGAGTTGATATGCATTTGGGTGATATTTAAACATAGGTAAGCACATCACAGACTCCTTTATTATAATAAAATTAAGATTATATAACCTAAGTGAGTTCAATACAAAATAATTAAATGCCAGATTACTATCATCAGCAAGTTGATAGTTGAATAGTAATTCTTGAAAGTTAAGTCTAAAAAATATACTAAGTTAAAATACAAAAAATAGCTGTAACAAAAATCACACTATTAACCAACACTTCAAGTGCGACAAACCCGATTAAGTTACCAGTGGGTGAGCAAAGTTTTGCAGATATAGGCATGATGGTTTCTACATTAAGATCAAGTAACTTAGTAAGTATAAGTTACTTAGTCACACGTTATAACTATTGGGGAGATGATGATGGAGACGGACAAAGTGGAGTAACGACATTTGAGAATTTGATGTTGAGTATTATAGATAAAAATAACCAAGCAATAGGCTGTAGTGATGTATTAACGATATGTAATGCACCTTATAAAGTGGAATTAAGTAGTCATAATAACCAAATTGCTAGCCTATAAGTGTTTGATTTTATTTAGAAATGCAAATAAAAACTTAAATAAAATCAATAGTCTACCTGAACGTTTTTAGAGCAAAACACACTTATAGCACCACAATATTAATATGCTTGCCTTATCACAGCATCAAAATATACCGATAACGAAATAAAGCTAGCACGCCAAACTGGGCTGTTGGGCGTGTTTGTGTTTTAGATGTTATCAGCAATATTAATTATTCCGCAAAAATCAAAAAGTCCTAAAGCTAACACCCTATTTTAATTATAAAATTCACCTATCTCTAAAGCTGAACCGTTTTCATCTTTACATTTCTTTACAAAAAAGTCCGCAAAAAAACTAGTCAATCATCCCTTAAACGGCTATACTTTCATCGCTTTAGAAAGGTGAGCTTATTAAATAAGCGAATAAACATAAAAATTCAAATAAAACAAAATATTACTTGACAGGTGAAACGAAATGCAGTACCATTTTAGGCACAAGGCACAAGGCACTGGCAAACCTATGTCTTAAATTTATCAAATAATTCTATTCGACAAGTTTTTACTCGAAACTTATTTATACCTTCCAAATTATTTCTCGAATTATTTTCGAAATTATCCACAAAACTATCTTTAAAAATCCCATTGGCATTAGCGCTATTGTTGTTATTGCCGTACTCTTTAGAATCGCAGGCATTATCGGCCACGACTTCTGAGCGCATTCACGGTACTGCGCCTTATTTAACTATTGATGGCGGTGTTACTAAAGTGACTAAAATAGAAGACTTATTAGGTATTAAGTTATCAGATGGTCGAATATTCACACCGCAAAATAATCCTTCATCACCAACAGCGCCAATCAAGTTGGCTAATGTAGGGGATACCTTGGCTGATATTGAAATGATAGTCCCGCCATTAAGCGACTCAATAAATATAAATGACTTAGTGGCACAAGGTAAATGGGGAGATGATGATGGAGATGGACAGGGAGTAAATGGTATTTCCGCATTAGGAAGTATATCGTTAGCAATAACGGATAAATATGGTAATACCGTTAGTCGTGGTGATGCATTAAGTCTATGTCATGCCCCTTATAAGGTAACCTTAAGTAGTACTGGAGGAAATTTAGCTACGCAGTACGGTGTACCCAATAGTAGTACTTTTAGTGGAGGCACTGCGGAGTATTATATCACTTTACCGTTACAGCCCGTTATTTGTTTGGCCAGGCCGAATTTGTATTTGGGTGGCACAACTGGCTTGGGTTGGGACAAGCCAACCTTTGCTGGTCCATCTAACATATGGAATCCAGATAAGGGCTTTTTAATTCAGTCAGCAAACCCATCATCTTACGGCCAAAATTTTCCAACTACAGGTTCAGATGGCTTGTATTTTGATTTGGATGTAGGTGGGCTTGATGCAAGTCAGTTGAGTTGGACAGTTAAAACAAATGGTAGTATACGTGCAACGGTGAGTTGGACAAAGCCGCGTACAGATTCACACATAGACTCACGTAATCGTAGAGTTCCACACGATAGTTGGATTAAAGATAAATCCAAGAATGTAACACGGGTAATGTTAAATGGTCCAAGGGCAAGTAGTACTCAGATAAATTCATATAATCCTAGTTCACTAACACGTCCATCTTTGCCACAGACCTTTGAGTTAGTCGGTAAGGATAGTCGAGGCAATGAGGTTCGGTATGGCTTTAAGTTAAGGCAGTGGTTCGTCAATCGGGGAGATAAAACAGATACTCCTTCTAATCAAACAGCATGGTGTAATAGTTTGGGTTATCGAATAACACAGGTCAAAGATTTAACTAACGCAAAGTGTGGTGTAGATAGTTCATTCCCATGTATAAATGGCACAGATGGTGCTTCACCTAGCTCATCACTTAATTATTACATGCGTCACATAGGTGCAGGCTTTTTAACAGAGTGGGGTAACATGGAGAGCTACGCTGATGTGGGCTTTATTTTCAACTTCTACTTTGCGAGTGATGCAACAGGTAGCAATGACTACTTTATCATGCCGCATGGCAAGACTTACAAGGATGGGCCCACTACTACCCCTTACGCTGTCTGCACCACACCTTAGTTTTTAGCGTTTAGTCCTTAATCCTTCGGGTGCGGAAGGTGGTTATGGTGCCTGAGGGGATAATATAAAAAAGAATAAAGCCCCCGCGCAAGTTGGGGCTCTGAGCAGGCAAAGCTTACGAGCCTTGTCAATCTATCAGTTGTTTGCGTTGTTCTTCAACCTTTAGCCTTCAATGCTTAGGGTGTTGGATAAGTTTAAATAATTTATTTAACAAATTATATGTTTGTTGGCATGGAAATTTATTAGTAATGCTAGAAACTTATAAAAATAAAATATTATTTGATAAAGGAAATAAAATGAAGTATCCAAACCATTTAACTGCTGAACGTATTTTATTTTGCAATATATGTTTGCTTTTTTTTATTTTATGTAGTGCCTTTTATAGTAGTTATTCATTTGGGGGTAATCGTAGTGATGCAATAATACTTTCATCTAGCCCATTACCACCATTACCAGAACCGCCACCGCCACCGCCACCACCACCGCCACCGCCGCCGCCACCACCACCGCCACCACCACCGCCGCCGCCACCGCCGCCGCAGCCGAAGCCGAAGATTTCGCTTTTTGTAAGGCCGAACCTGGAGTACGGTAGAAATTCTTTCGCAGGTGCTCCTGAGTGGGATCCAGATAGGGGATTCAAAGTTTTAGCCAATGATGAAGGGGCTTACAAAAATAATTTTCCAACAATGGGGGCAGATGGTTTATACTTTGATATTTTAAATACATCCGTTCAAGATTTAAGCCAATTAACTTGGTCCCCTCTTGAGTATGATGGAATAAAAGTAACGGCGCACTGGACAAGGCCAGATCAGCGTGATAATTGGATTAAAGATAAAGGGCAATTTGTAGTAAGAGTATGGTTAAATGGTCCTAACTCGAGAGAATATTCAAACCCGAATCCTGGGAGAATTCACAAGCCAAATTTACCACATACCTTCGTACTAGAGGGCAAGGATGCTAGTGGGCGAGTAATGGTGAAATATGGATTTGAATTGAGGCAGTGGTTCGTTAATCGGGGAGGTCAACACGCTCACTTTGATGATCAAAAAAAATGGTGTGAGAGTTTGGGTTATCGTTTACCACTGGTAAAGGAGTTAACCAATGCGGTCGCAAAAGGCCGTGAGACTATGCCAGGTGCAACACCTAATTCATCAGAGAACAAGTACCATCGTCGAATAGGTGGAGGTTTTTTCTCGGAGTGGGGCTACATGAAAGACTACGTTGATGCGGACTTCACTTATCGCTCCTGGACAGCTGACGAAACGAAAAATATCAGTAACTTTCACTACTCTGTCAATACTGAAACGGGCCACATCGGCGCTAGCCTAGATTACGTCTTTATTACTAACGTTGATTGCACTACACCTTAGTTTTTAGCGCTTAATCCTTAGAGAGCAGAAGGTGGTTATGGTGCTTGAAAGGACAATATAAAAAAGAATAAAGCCCCAACGCAAGTTGGGGCGCTGAGCAGGCAAAGCCTGCGAGCCTTGCGCTTTAATGGCAGAAAATCAAAATAGCACCCCGACCGATACGACTTAAAAGCTTGCGCTTTTGTTATTAACTGACTGTTATTAACTGGCTGTTATTAACAAGTTATTATTAAATAACTATTATCAAATAACAAAAGCGCTTTTATTAAAAAGCCAAATTCAACGTAATAAAAAACTAGCTTATAAGTGTTTGATTTTATTTAGAAACGCAAATAAAAACTTCAATAAAATCAATAGTCTACCTGAACGATTTTAAATTAAAAAACACGCCTATAGCACCACAATGTTAATCAGCCTGCCTTATCACAGCATCAAAATATACCGATAACGAAGTAAAGTTAGTACGCCAAACTAGGTTGTTGGGTGTGTTTGTGTTTTAGAAGTTATCAGTAATATTCATCATTCCATCAAAGGTCAAAATGTTTGTAATCTGACATTATATTTTAGTTAAAAAATTCACTTATTTTTATAACTGAATCATTTCTATCTTTATGTTTCTTTGAATTTCTTTACATTTCTTTACAAAAAAATCCGCCAAAAAACTAGCCAACAATTTTTAAAATGGTTATACTTTAACCGCTATAGGAAAACAAGCTTTTTAAATAATCAGAAAATAACAAAAATTTAAATAAAACAAATAATTACTTGACAGGTAAACCATAATGCATTATCATTTTAGACACCAGACACCAGACACCAGCACTGGCAAACCTATGTCTTAAATTTATCAAATAATTCTATTCGACGAGTTTTTACAAAAAACTCATTTATACCTTCCAAATTATCTCTCAAATTATTATCAAAATTGTCCCGAAAAAGCTTATTGGTGTTGGGGCTGTTATTATTGTTATCTTCATGGAATTTACAGGCGAATGGCAAAAAATCTCGAACAGGTAATCGTAGTGATGCAATACTGCTACCGTCGCCAGTTATCAATTATGTAAGACCAAATCTACTTTTGGGTGATGACGAAAGAGCGGGTCCAGCTGACATATGGAATCCTTATAAGGGCTTTTTAGTACAATCAATTGATTTTGAATCAATTCATCCTGAATCATACAGCCTAAATTTTCCGACCACGGGTGGGCATAATTTATATTTTGATTTACTCATAAGTGGAGTAGATATAAATGAATTGACATGGGAACCCGTTACTTTGGGGGGAATCACTGCGACAGTGACAAATGTTGTAGCTAATGATAAGTGGATTCCTGATGAAGACAAGGGACAAGTTGTCGCCCGTGTTAAGCTAACAGGTCCAGAGGCAAGAAATCAATGGCTTAATCCGAATCCTAACCCAATTGCTAAGCCAGTGTTACCGCAGACGTTTGAGTTAGTGGGTAGAGATATTAAAACTAATGACGAGGTAGTAAAATATGGCTTTAAGTTAAAGCAGTGGTTTGTTAACCGAGGAGGTAAATACGATACAGCACCAGCTCAAATAACATGGTGTCGTCGTTTGGGGTATCGTCTTACGCAGTTAAGAGATTTAACCAATGCAGTCAGAACAACTAGTTTTCCTATTTCTAGTGCCACGCCGTCTTCATCTGAAAATTATTACCAGCGTCGAATTGGAGCTGGTTTTTTCACGGAGTGGGGTTACATGTCGCATTATGCTAATGCGGACTTCGCTTACAGCACTCACGCCCACTATGGTTATTGGACGAGCAACGCCATACCCGGCCGTCAGTTCTATGTCTACTCCGACACTGGCTACATCAATAGTAATCACATGGGTGCCACCTTCGGCTATTATGCTGTTTGCACCACACCTTAGATTTAGTGTGTATTTCTTAATCCTTAAGATCTGGAATAGTTTATGGTGCAAATAGAGGATAATATAACAAAGGACAGTGCCCCTCGCAGTTGGGGTACTGAGCAGGCAACCCCTACGAACCTTGCGCTTTTGTTATTAAATATAAAAGCGCTTTTATTAAAAAGTCAAATTCAACGTAATAAAAAACTAGCTTATAAGTATTTGATTTTATTTAAAAATGCAAATAAAAACTTCAATAAAATCAATAGTCTACCTGAACGATTTTAAAGTAAAAAACACGCTTATAGCACCACAATGCTAATATGCTTTCCTTATCAGAGCGCCAAAATATACCGATAACCAAGTAAAGCTAGTACGCCAAACTGAGCTGTTGGGTGTGTTTGTGTTTTAGAAGTTATCAGCAATATTAATCATTCCATCAAAGGTCAAAATGTCTGTAATCTGACATTATATTTTAGTTAAAAAATTCACTTATTTTTATAACTGAATCATTTCTATCTTTATGTTTCTTTAAATTTATTTACATTTCTTTACAAAAAAATCCGTCAAAAAACTAGCCAATTATTTTTTTAACGACTATACTCTTATTGCTATAGGAAAATAAGCAAACAATTACAAAAAATTCAAATAAAACAAAATATTACTTGACGCGAGGAACATAATGCAGTATCATTTTAGGCACAAGGCACAAGGCACAAGCACTGGCAAACTTATGTCTTAAATTTATCAAATAATCCTATTCGACAAGTTTTTACTCGAAACTTATTTATATCTTCGAAATCATTTCTCGAATTATTTTCGAAATTATCCACAAAACTATTTTCAAAAATCCCATTGGCATTAGCGCCGTTGTTGTTATTGCCGTACTCTTTAGAATCGCAGGCACTATCGGCTACTACATCTAATTACATTCACGGTACTGCGCCTTATTTAACCTTTGATGGCGGCGCGACTCATGCTGATTCAGTTAGTCCCTTATTATCAGTAACATTGCCTGGAAACAAAATTGTTACTGTATCAAATGATAGCTCAAGCATGGAAAACCCATTAGTGTTAGATAAACTTTCAGCCACTTTTGCAGATATCAAGACATTAGTACCTCATAGGGATTATCCAGAAGTATTGACCGATAAAGTTATTGATGACAATGGTTATTGGAAGGATGATGATGGCGATACACTTCATCGTGTCAATTCAAGTAAATTAAAAATTAAATGGCAAAATTTATATGGTCAAGATATTACTAATTATGTGAAGGATAACTCAGATAAAGCATTAAATGGCTGTGATGCACCTTATCAATTGACATTAGAAGCGGAAGATGTGAGCATTAAGACAGAACATGGTATTCCTACTGAAAGTGATAAATTTACTGGAAATAGGCATACCTATTATCTTTATCCCAAAATGGATAAACCACAATTTTGTTATGCTATGCCTAATTTAGAATATGATTGGCATTCAAATGATATACCTTACGATGGTGCTGTTTCTTCTCTTAACGATCCGCATGGCGATTGGAATAAATATAGAGGGTTTTATGCTTATAATCCAGCGAATCCTGGAGCAAACTTTCCAACCACAGGCTCTCATAATTTATTTTTTTACTTGAGTGTTGCAGGAATGAAAGCGCAAGATATAGTAAATAAAAATGGTCGAACAATTTCGACGGGAGGGGTAACATTAACGTTAAATGCTGAAAATAAGCTACCTACAGGGCTTGTAAAAATAAACTTAACGGGTCCTAAGGAGAGTAATCCTAGTTCTTTTATTCCTTCAACATTTTATTTACACGATAAAAATAATGACCCATTGTATAGTTTTAGGTTAGAGCGTTGGTATGTAGCTAAAAAAGGCGGTGCAGGCGGTTATCAAAATGCAGTAGCATTTTGTAATAACTTTAATGGTGGTGGGTATCGTATGCCCAAAGTGCTTGACTTTACCAATGCAAATAGAAATGATGGTATGCCAAATTGGCAAAATGGTATAACAGACGGAAGCTATTTACGAAAAATTAGTTATAAAGCGAATGGTTATTGGATGGGGGGATTACTTAGCGAATGGGGACGTATGACACAGCTTTACTATAAAGACAGTGATTGGGAGTTTTTTAGGGTAGGCGATCCCGATTGGAATAACACTAATTTGGCGCATTATTGGACTTCAGACCAACGAGTGAACAATGGCATTGTAGAAAATTATGTTGTAGAAGCTAATGCTGGTATAGTTGGCAGTAGGTTTCATTCGGATCAATACTATAGAGTGGCTTGTGTTACACCTTAGTTTGCAGCTACTATCTAAAACACGTCTAATCATGGTTATTTAGGCAAGAAAAAGCTAAATTTTTTGCCAAGATAACCAATAAAATTCACATTGATGTAGACTAAGAATTAATGTGGTTGCTAATTAGTTTTTAAGCAATATGCCAGTAAATGCTATTTTTCTTATTTAAAAAGTAAAATGTCTAACAAATATTGAGCACACACTTTAATAGAAATTAACCTTAGATTTAAAATATTTATAAAAATAGTTAACAATAAACTATATTGTTAAAAAGTGGGTTTTGTATCAAAAAATATTCTATAATTGTGAAAAAGCATTGATATTAAAAAGGTGGTAAATAAATGGAACAAAAAATTGGTTTTATTGGTTTAGGTAACATGGGCAATGCCATATTGCAAGGTATTTTGGGTAGTAATATTGTGCCGGGAACCCAAATTTATGTTTATGATCATCATCAAGAAAAAGGTCAAGTTCTTAATCAAACTTATTCAGTAAATAATCTTGATTCAGCAAGAGATGTTGCTCGTGAAGCCGATATAGTTTTTGTTGCGGTTAAACCTAATGTGATTGTTGATGTACTTGTTGATATTCAAAAAGAATTAAAGAAAAATACCATCGTTATTTCAATTGCGGCAGGTGTTACCATTAAAACAATTGCCAAATGCGTGGGTTATGAGCAAAAAATTATACGAGTTATGCCTAACACACCAGCCCTTGTTAATGCCGCTATGTGTTCAATTACCCCTAATACCGAAATTACCGATGAAGAATTGTCTATTGTTCAACAATTGTTAAATTGTATTGGTGAAACGGAAGTTGTTCCTGAAGATTTAATTGACGCAGTTATTGGCGCAAGTGGATCTTCCCCTGCTTTTGTGTTTATGTTTATTGAAGCATTAGCTGATGGTGCGGTTAAAGGCGGATTATCAAGAAAACAAGCTTACAAGTTTGCTGCTCAAGCAGTTTTAGGATCGGCAAAACTATTATTAGAAACAGGTAAACATCCAGGGGAGTTAAAAGATATGGTCTGCTCACCTGCGGGTACAACCATTGAAGGTGTGCAAATACTTGAAGGTAAAGGATTTAGATCAGCTGTTATTGATGCAGTGGAAGCAACGATTAATAAATCTAAATATCTTGCGGAAAAGTAAATATAAAATTATCTATATTTTATATTTATTAAGTAATTTTAATGGCATTACAAGTTAAAAGGTATGATTAAATATTAATTATTGTTGGGTGTGAGCAATATAAAAAAGTGTTTAATGAGGAGTAGATAAAATATCTTTCTTTAGCTATGAACAATATTAATTTAAAAAATGGCAACTAATACTTGATGATTTGAATAGGTAAAATA